>CANQVW010000027.1 GCA_947627395.1 uncultured Bacilli bacterium
GCTTAGAAATGTTAGTGACCCAAGCAAAAGTGGCTAATGAACTATTTCATCAAGATCAAGAAAATAGTGCTATTTCAAACTCTGAAATCGAAAGAATTGTAAGAAAAATAAAGAAAGAAGTTTTGAATATTGTTCTCATTGGTCTTCCTGGTTCTGGTAAGTCTACTGTTGCCTCTTTACTTAAAACAACATTACAAGAAAAAGGAATGCAAATGGAAGTTTTAGAATGTGATGAAATGATTGAAAAAGAAGAAGGATGTTCAATCAAAGAAATCTTTCAAACCCATGGAGAATCTTATTTTAGAAATTTAGAAGAAAAATTAATTGGAAAAGTTTCTTTAGAAAGAAACAAAATTATATCAACAGGTGGTGGAGTTGTTTTAAATCCTAAAAACATTGACCTCTTAAGAGGAAATGGAATCTTAATATGGTTAGATCGTCCACTAAATCAAATTATTATTGATCAAGAAAAAAGACCTCTAACACGTAGTTTATCGGATTTAGAAAAACAGTATCAACAAAGAGTGAATTTATATCGCAGTTCTTGTGATATGATCATTCAAAATCATTCAACTTTAGAAGAAACAGTGAAAGGAATTATAGGTGAATTAAAATGGTAATTACAATTGAGCATCAAGCTCCAAGAAAAGAAGTCGAATCTTTGATTCGTGATATTGAATCTAAAGGATTAAAAGTTCAAGAAATGGTGGGAGAAACAGTCAATATCTTAGGATTGATTGGAGATACAACGATTGTTGATGAAACAAGAATTGGAATGTATCCATGGGTATTATCTATTACTCATATTGCAACACCTTATAAAAAAGTTAGTCGTCAATTTCATCCTGAGGATACTATTATCGATGTCAATGGTGTTAAAATTGGTGGGAATGAGCCCATTGTTGTAATGGGTGGTCCTTGTTCTGTGGAAAGTGAAGAGCAAATTATGGAAATTGCTGAAGGTGTGAAAGAAGCAGGAGCTAAAATGTTAAGAGGTGGAGCATATAAACCTAGAACATCTCCTTATGTTTTCCAAGGATTAAAGAGTGAAGGCATTCGCTATTTATGCGAAGCAAGAGAAAAAACACACCTTCCTATTGTTACAGAAATGATGTCCGTTGATAAATTAGATGAATTTGTGGAAAATGTCGATGTCATTCAAGTTGGGGCAAGAAATATGCAAAACTTTGATTTATTAAGAGCACTAGGAAAAACCAATAAACCTATTTTATTAAAAAGAGGTCTTGCCAATACTTTAGAAGAATGGTTGATGAGTGCTGAATATATTATGTCAGAAGGAAATCCAAATGTCATTCTATGTGAAAGAGGAATTCGTACATTTGAAAGATCAACACGTAACACCTTAGATCTTTCAGTTATCCCTCAAATTAAAAAGATTAGTCATTTACCGATTGTCATTGACCCATCGCATGCAACAGGTCACTGGGAACTTGTGGAATCCATGTCTTTAGCTGCCATTGCTGCTGGATGTGATGGATTAATTATTGAAGTTCATAATCATCCTGAAAAGGCTTTAAGTGATGGTCAACAATCTTTAACTGTCGAACATTTCGCAAAATTAATTGAAAAGGGAAAAGCTATTGCGAAAATCATAGGACGTGATATGTAATGGATGCATGGATTTATCCATCCAAAATAAAAAATGAACCTGCTTCATTACGTGTTCCAACATCTAAAAGTTTAGCCCATCGCAGTATTATTTGTGCAGGACTATCCCAAGGAAAAAGTATCATTCATGATGTTGATATGTCTTTAGATATCCAAGCAACGATTAGAGGAATGACTGCTTTAGGAGCAAAGGTTGATATTCAAGGCAACACTTTAGAAATTGAAGGAATTTCTTCCAAAACAAAGTTGGATGAAGTTTCATTGGATTGTAATGAATCCGGATCTACTTTACGCTTTTTGATTCCTCTTTGTTCTGTTTTATCAAAAAAAGCCATTCTTTATGGAACACCAAAATTAATTTCTAGACCTTTATCTATTTATCAAGATCTTTTTCAAGAAGATATGAAAATAGAGGATCATTCTGTTACTGTTTATCCTCATTTAAAAGCCAAACATTATCAATTATTAGGAAATATTTCAAGTCAATTTATAACAGGAATGTTATTTACGCTTCCCTTGTTAGAAGAAGATTCTATTTTAGAAATTCTTCCTCCATTTGAGTCTGCCTCTTATTTACGTTTAACACTGGAGGTGTTAGAGCAGTTTGGCATTCGTATTGAAAAAAGATCCCCTTACATTTATCATATTCCCGGAAATCAAACTTATCAAGCATCGGAATATACTATTGAAGGAGATTATTCACAAGCAGCTTTTTTCTTTTGTTATGGAGCGTTTCATCAACCTTTAACTCTAACAGGATTAAAGCAAAATAGCTTACAAGGAGATTCTATCATTCTTTCCATTTTAAAACAAATGGGAGCAAATTTAGATAAAGAAACACAAACGATTTATCCCTCCATTCTTCATGGAACAAAGACCAATCTAGAAGATTGTCCAGATTTAGGACCGATTTTGATGGCAACAAGTGCATATGCGAAAGGAAAAAGTGTTTTTCACGGCATTAGACGTTTAAGATTAAAAGAGTCAGATCGTATGAAGGCCATGGAAGAAGAATTAAGTAAATTTGGAATTGTTGTTTCTTCAACTGAAGATGAAGCAATTATTCTCGGTCAAGATGAAATCAAAACAAACGAATCAATTGATAGTCACAATGATCACAGAATTTGTATGGCCATGTCCATTTTATCGACAGTTTCTAAAAATCCCGTCAAAATCAAAGGAATTGAATGTATTCATAAATCTTATCCAAACTTTTTCCAAGATTTAAGACAGTTAGGAGTGAACGTAGAAGAACAATGAAAACCATAGAAAACTCTAACATACTCATTGTAGGTTTGGGATTAATTGGTGGAAGTTATGCCCGAGCCTTAAACAAACACCATATGATTCCTATGGGAGAAGATATCGATGAAGAAACCATGAAATATGCTTTAGAACATCATATGATCGATTCTAATTTTCTTTCCTTAGAAGAAAAAATTCAAAGAGCAGATTTTATTATTCTTGGACTTTATCCAAGTCAAGTCGTACCTTGGATTGAACACTATCAACCTTATATGAAAGAAGGAACTCTTATCACGGATGTTACCGGTGTTAAAAGAAGGATTACTTATCAAGTAGAACAAATTCTAAGAAAAGATGTTGAATTTATTGCTAGTCATCCCATGGCTGGAAAAGAAACCAGTGGAATTTTGCATGCAAGTGCCGATTTATTTCAAAAAGCGAATTTTATTATTACACCCACCCTTCATTCTTCAAAAGATTCCATTGAATGGATGAAGCAATTTGCTTTATTGTTAGGATGCAAATACATTGAGATCTTAACCCCTGAACAACATGATGAAATCATTGGTTTTCTTTCTCAACTTCCTCATGCTATTGCTGTTGCATTGATGAATTCACATGAAGCAGAAAATTATATTAAATATACAGGAGATTCTTTTCGTGATTTAACGAGGATTGCAAAGGTCAATGAAGCTTTATGGAGTGAACTTTTTATATCGAATCAAGATTATTTAATTAGTGAAATTGATCAATTTATCATTGAGTTAGAAAAACTAAAGCAAGATATTAAAGAAAATCGTATAACCGATTTAAAAGAAAAGTTTCAAACTTCCAAAGCAAAAAGAAAATTGTTTGATAAAATTTAAGTTTTTCAATAAAATGTTTTAAGTATGCAAAATTATTTGATTTATAGATTTCATTTTGTTACAATAAATTAAGTGAATGATGGATCAGTATTAAAGAGAGTAATAAAAAAAGAAAATGAGGTTATAAATCATATGAAAAAGTTTTTTTGCCATATAGGTCAAAGAATCAAATCTTTTTTTAAGTGGCTTTGGGATCAATTAAAAGATTGGCGTACGTTAATCATTTTTGCTATAGTTCTCCTCATTATGTATTTTCCAGCTTATGGATTTTATATCTTGTCCCTTGTATTCAAAAATAAATGGCTCGCAGGAGCTGCAACGATATACGTCGCCTTTTGGGCAGGCCCTTTTACTCCTTTTTTTCCGCTTTGTATTGCGATTACATTAGGGATTAAAAAGATATTTTTAAAGCTTAAAGAAAAGAAAAAAACAAAGAAAAATAACATTAAAAATTTATAGAGGAAATATTTATTAAAAATTAAAAGAACATGCAAAATTATGAAAATTTTTCATTTTCATTTTACTTGCAAATGAATTGAAAAAATGATAAACTCTCCTCGTTAATATCATTTTTTGGAGGGGTGAGAGTCGTGGAAACAAAATTAGAGCAAGTCTTCATCATTAAAAAAGATGGGACAAGAGAAGCATTTAACGCACAAAAAATCGTAAATGCTATTACAAAATCAGCGCAAAGAGTTTTAGTTCAATTCACACAAGATGACTACGACAAAATCGTAAGAAGTGTTGTTAAAAAGATTCAAGAAATGAAAATGGAAGAAATTAACATTGCTACAATGCATTATCTTGTTGAAAACGCACTGGAAGAAAACTTTCCTCAAGTAGCAAAAAGTTATCGTGATTATCGTAATTATAAGCAAGATTTTGTTAAAATGTTGGATGATGTATACGTAAAAAGTCAAGCAATCATGTATATTGGAGATAAAGAAAATAGCAATACAGATAGTGCTCTAGTTTCTACGAAACGTAGTTTAATTTTTAATCAATTAAATAAAGAATTATATAAAAAATTCTTTTTAACAACAGAAGAACTACAAGCATGTAATGATGGATATATCTATATTCATGATATGTCCGCAAGACGTGATACTATGAATTGTTGCTTATTTGACATTGAAACAGTTTTACATGGTGGATTTGAAATGGGAAATGTTTGGTACAATGAGCCCAAATCCTTAGATGTTGCTTTTGATGTCATTGGAGATGTTGTACTCAGTACAGCAAGTCAACAATATGGTGGTTTTACTGTCCCTTCTATTGATTTAGTATTAGAACCTTATGCTGAAAAATCATATGAAAAAGCATATCAAAAATATTTATCTTTAGGTTTAGATGAAAAAGTAGCTGAAGAACAAGCTTTAAAAGATGTGGAAGAAACATTTAAACAAGGGTTCCAAGGCTTTGAATATAAATTTAATACCATTGGTTCAAGTCGTGGGGATTATCCATTTATTACCATGACAATGGGTACAGGAACAGGAAGATTTGCAAAAATGGCATCTATTCAAATGTTGCGTACTCGTAAAGGTGGACAAGGTAAACCAGGATTTAAAAAAGCCGTTTTATTCCCTAAAATTGTCTTTTTGTATGATGAGAATTTACATGGACCTGGAAAAGAATTAGAAGATGTATTTGAAGAAGGTATTCAATGTTCAAGTCGTACAATGTATCCAGATTGGTTAAGTTTAACTGGTGAGGGATATGTTGCTAGTATGTATAAAAAATATGGAAAAATCATTAGCCCTATGGGATGCCGTGCTTTCTTAAGTCCTTGGTATGAAAGAGGTGGCATGGAACCAGCTGACGAAAACGACAAACCTGTTTTTGTTGGTCGTTTCAATGTGGGTGCGATTAGCTTACATTTGCCCATGATTTTAGCAAAAGCTCGTCAAGAGAGTAAAGACTTTTATGAAGTTTTAGATTATTATTTGGAGTTAATTCGTCAACTACATATTAAGACATATGCATATTTAGGAGAAATGAAAGCATCTATTAATCCAATTGCTTATTGTGAAGGTGGTTTTTATGGAGGTCATTTAGGTATTCATGATAAAATTAAACCATTACTAAAATCAGCAACTGCTTCCTTTGGATATACTGCTTTAAATGAATTACAAATGCTTTACAATGGAAAATCTTTAGTTGAAGATGGAGCTTTTGCTCATGAAGTATTGTCTTATATCAATCAAAAGATTCAAGAGTTTAAAAAGATCGATGGTAATTTATATGCCATCTATGGAACTCCAGCTGAAAGCTTATGTGGACTTCAAGTAGAACAATTTCGTAAGAAATATGGCATTATTGAAGGTGTTTCTGATCGTCCATATGTTTCTAATAGTTTCCATTGTCACGTCACTGAATCTATCACGCCAATTCAAAAACAAGATTTGGAAGGAAGATTCTGGGAATTATCCAATGGTGGTAAAATTCAATATGTAAAATATCCAATTGATTATAACATCGATGCCATTCGTACTTTAGTTCGTCGTGCCATGAAAATGGGATTCTACGAAGGTGTCAATTTAAGTTTAGCTTATTGTGAAGATTGTGGACATGAAGAATTAAATATGGATGTTTGTCCAAAATGTGGTAGCACCAATTTAACAAAAATTGATCGTATGAATGGATATTTGTCTTATTCACGTGTTAAGGGAGATACAAGGCTGAATGCTGCTAAAATGGCAGAAATTCAAGAAAGAAAGAGCATGTAAACCATGAGATATCATAATATCACTAAAGATGATATGTTAAATGGGAGTGGATTACGCGTTGTTTTATGGGTGAGTGGATGTACACATCATTGCGATGAATGCCATAATCCCATTACATGGGATATTGATGGTGGACTTCCTTTTGATGAAGCAGCCAAAGAAGAAATCTTTACAGAACTAAGGAAAGATTATGTTTCAGGATTAACCTTAAGTGGAGGAGATCCTCTTCATCCTTTAAATTTCAAAGATGTTGGAAAACTCATTACAGAAGTGAAAAAACTTTTTCCAACCAAAAATATTTGGTTATATACAGGATTCTTGTTTGAAGATATTCAGAATATGCCCTTTTTAAAATATGTGGATGTCCTCGTTGATGGACCATTTGTGAAAGAATTAAAAGATGAAAAATACCCCTGGGCAGGAAGTACCAATCAAAGAGTCATTGATGTTCCTAAAAGTTTAGCTCGTCAAGAAATTGTGTTGTATAAAGGAAAATAAATATGAATAGAATTGCGCAGTTTGAAAAAGTAAGTTGGAAACAATTTTTAAATGATGTAAAAGAAACATTTCCAAATATGAAAGAAGAAGAAATCAAGAATATGTATGAAGAACTTCTTCTTCCCCAAAGAGCAACCAAAGGTTCTGCAGGATATGATTTTTTTGCCCCATTTGATATCACTCTTTTACCCGACGAAACCATTAAAATTCCCACAGGAATTCGTGTAAAGATGGAAGAGAATTGGGTATTACAGTGTTTTCCAAGAAGCGGATTAGGATTTAAATATCGTCTTCAATTAAATAATACGGTAGGAATCATTGATAGTGATTACTATTATTCATCGAATGAAGGACATATTTTTTCCAAAATGACCAATGACACCAACGAAAATAAAACAGTGAACATCAAAAAAAATACAGGTTTCATGCAAGGTATTTTCATTGAATATGGAATCACTGTGGATGATGATGCAACATCTATTCGTGATGGTGGATTTGGAAGTACAACAAAAAAATAAATAGAACCCCTATGAAGATTTTCATGGGGGCTTTTAAATGTGACTTTTGATAACAGCATCATTCTGATTAGTATTCAGATTATGTAATCTTTGGTAAACCTTAAAAAATGAAAAAAAAGAGTAGCAAAAATAAGAAAAATGTGATATAGTATTACTAACAATACAAGGAGGATGTAAGATGAAAAAAATATTAATCATCATGTTGTTGGCTTTTAGTCTTCTTTTAGTTGCATGTAAAGACGGTAAAGAAAAAGAACCAAAACCAACTATTGACCAAAATAAAATTACAGAAGTACAAGATTTTATCGATACTATTCCAGCCGTTGATAATATTACATTAGATGATGAAGCCTTCATTCAAAATGTTCGTACATTATATGATGCATTGTCTGATGAAGAAAAAGCATTGGTAACGAATTATAGTGTATTAGAAAATGCGGAAAGTAGAATCCAACAAATTAAAGATGAGAATGCTGCACTTCAAGCATTTAATCAAGAAGCTGTTCGTTATGCAAAACAAGAATTGGATAAAATTATTCCTCAAACTGTAACAGATGATATTGAACTTCCGGTGACTTATACCTATCAAGATCAAAAGGTTCGTTATGGATGGACATCCAGTCATCCTAATGTTCTTTCCATTGGTGGAAAAGTTCATCGTGGATATGAAGATGTAACTGTAACATTAACCATTCGTGTTACTTTCGCCAATATTACTGATGTTGTTACAAAACAAGTTTTAGTTCCTAAAATTGAATTAAAAGATATTTCTAAAAGTAAACCTGTGTTTGCCTATTTACAAAATGCAACTTATAAATCCTTTACAGAAACAGAGTTAAAAACCATTGATGTCATTAATTTCTGTTTTGCAAGTATTGATCCTGACACATTTGCAATTGATATGTCTTCATTAACAAAACTTCAAGAAGTTACAGAAGTTCGTAATAAAGGAATCCGTGTTGTTGTTTCTTTTGGTGGATATGGAGCAGCAGGTAAACCTTATTCTAATGCTGCATCTACTGAAAATGGTAGAAAAACCTTTGCTGCTAATGTTGTGAAGATGTTAGAAGAATATGGTGTTGATGGAATTGATTTAGACTGGGAGTATCCTGGATATAATACAGGAAGAGATACATCAGTGGATCGACCAAATTATACCTTATTGGTTCAAGAACTTTATCGTCAAGTAAAAGCAGCAAATCCAAATTATTTAATTACTGCAGCTGTTCCCGGAGGACCTTGGGGACCTGATCGTTATGAATTAGATAAGTTAAATAATTATTTAGATTATTTCCATTTAATGACTTATGATTTAGATAGTAAAGAGGTATTAACATTCCATACTGCTTTATTTGCATCTGAATATACTGTTGGTCAGTGCACTTGCGATGAAAGTGTAAAAATCTATGAGGATCGTGGTGTAGATAGCAAAAAGCTTGTTCTTGGCGCTGCATTCTATGGTCGAATTTATGGTGCTTCAGGCTTTTCACCAAAACAAGGAGCATCAGAAGCTGGTAAAACAATTTTATATACCAATATTAAAAATGAGTATTTAAGTCGTTTAGGACAAGGTGTAACACGTTATTGGGATGATAAAGCAAAAGCACCTTACTTATATGATGATGTAAATCATAAGTTCATTTCTTATGATGATGAAGAAAGTATTCGTCAAAAATGTCAATATGTGATTGCAAATCAATTAGGTGGATTAATGTTCTGGGAACTTGGAGAAGATCAAACCCATACACTTATTGAAGCTGTATATGAAGGTACTTTAAATTTCTAAAATATGAACAAAATCACAAAAAAGAATTGACAAGTAAAAATAAAAATGTTACAATGAACAAAACCGTTGAAGTGGAGATAACGGCAATGATGCCTTTCAAGAGAGCCTGCGTTGGTGAGAATCAGGTAAGAAACAAGTTGTCAAATGGACCACTGAGGGTGCAGTCAAATGAGAAAAGTTTTTCTCAGAGTATTCTGCAACGTGAAAGCATACGTCAGTTGCTAGGAGTATGATGGTACTCTACAAAGGGCACGAGCTATCGTGAAAACAAGGTGGCACCGCGGATAAAACATTTATTCGTCCTTGATAGATTTTTTCTATCGGGGACGTTTTTTTATTTCCCCGTAGAGTTAGGAGGAACATATGAAAGTTATACCCAGCCTAGATGAAGCAAAAAAAATCAAAGAGCAAGGAAAATATACCATTATTCCCGTTAGTTTAACGTTACTTGCTGATCAAATCACACCCATAGAGGCACTGAAAATCATTAAAAAAAGAACAAGTCATTGTTATATATTAGAATCTGTCATGGAAAAAGAAAAAAGAGGAAGATATACTTTTTTAGGATATGATCCTTTGTATGAAGTGACTTTGCAAGATCACACGATGAAAATAGGAAATCATACGATGGTTATAGATGATCCGTCTCAAGAACTTAAGAAATTACTTGAACCATATCGATGTCCTATTTTTTCTGATTTACCTTCGTTTACAGGAGGATTTGTTGGATATTTTTCTTTTGAATATTTTGGTTATCTTGAGCCAAGTATTCGTCAAAATGAAAAAGATCCTCATCACTTTAAAGATTTAGATTTAATGTTATTTGATAAATTAATTGTGTTTGATCACTTTTCTAAAACAATGATTTTAATTCATCATATTTCTTTAGATCATTTAGAAAGTGAATATGTAAAAGCATTAGAGGATTTAAAAGAGTTAGCAAAATTACTCTTTTCTTCTCATCCTTTGATTGAATATCCTGGTCATTTAAAAGAAGATTTTGTTCCACTTTTTTCTAAAGAAGAATTTACGGATCAAGTAAAGAAGGCGAAAAAACATATTCATGAAGGAGATATTTTTCAAATTGTTTTATCCAATGTATTTAGTGCATCCTATGAAGGAAGTTTATTCAATACCTATCGAATGTTAAGAAGTATTAATCCATCTCCTTATATGTTTTATTTTTCAGGAACCGATGTGGAAGTGGCAGGAGCATCTCCTGAAACCTTAGTTAAACTAGAAAATGGCATGGTCTACACTTTTCCATTAGCAGGCACCAGACCAAGAGGAAAAACACAAGAAGAAGATGAAAAGTTAGAACAAGAACTTTTATCAGATGAAAAAGAACTTGCGGAACATAATATGTTAGTCGATTTGGGGCGAAATGATTTAGGAAAGATTTGTACATTTAACTCTGTTCGACTTGAAAAATTACATACCATTGAAAGATATTCTCATGTAATGCATATTGCCTCTTGTATTGGGGGAAAACTAAAAGAAGAAAAAGATGCATTTGATGTTATAGAAGCTGTTTTACCTGCGGGTACATTATCCGGTGCACCTAAAATTAAAGCTTGCCAGTTGATACATGAATTAGAAAACTATAAAAGAGGAATATATGGAGGTGCAGTTGGTTATATTGATTTTCATGGCAATATGGATATGTCCATTGCCATTCGTATGGCTTATCAAAAAAATGGAAAAGTTTTTGTTCGTAGTGGAGCAGGAATTGTTGCTGATTCCAATCCTGAAAAAGAATATGAAGAATGTCTTCATAAAGCAAAGGCCGTTTTTCATGCGATTCAGGAAGCAAGTCAACTTTAAGGAGGTTTGTTATGATTTTATTGATTGATCATTATGATAGTTTTTCTTATAATCTATATCAGTATTTAGGAGAGATTGATCCAAATATCCGTGTGATTCGTTCGGATGAAATGACAGTAGAAGAAATTAAAAACCTTCATCCTAGCCATATTGTGTTATCCCCTGGACCAGGAAGGCCAGAAGATGCCGGAGTGTATTGTGATGTCATTCAAAGACTAGGATCAACGATTCCAATCCTAGGGGTTTGTTTGGGTCATCAAGCCATTTGCCTTGCTCATCATGCAGACATCACTTATGCAAAAAAACTGATGCATGGAAAAACATCGATAATTTCTATTGATTTAAATAGTATATTATTTCAAGGAATCGAAGAGAAGGAAATCAAAGTTGCAAGGTATCATTCACTAGTTGCAAGTTTTGAAAACTTTCCCTCGATATTAAAAGTGACTGCCACATCAAAAGATCACGAGATTATGGCTGTTGAACATTGTAAATATCCCATCTATGGAGTACAATTTCACCCAGAATCTATGATGACACCTGATGGAAAAACGATATTAAAAAACTTTATTTTGAAAGGAAGAAAAAAATGATTGAAGAAGCAATTAAAAAGATTGTAAATAAAGAAGATTTAACGTATCATGAGGCATATACTGTCATGAATGAAATCATGAATGCCAAGACCACTATGGTGCAAAATGCAGCTTTTTTAGCAGCATTAAGTACGAAAACATCGAAAGCAGAAACGATTGATGAAATCACAGGATGCGCTATGGCGATGAGAGAACATGCTCTTCCCATTCAAGTGAATGAAGAGGAGATTGTTGAAATCGTGGGAACGGGAGGAGACCATTCACATTCATTCAATGTTTCCACAACCGCCGCCATTGTTTGTGCAGCGGGAGGATTAAAGATTGCAAAACACGGAAATCGTGCAGCATCTAGTCAATGTGGAACTGCAGATTGTTTAGAAGCTTTAGGAGTCGAGATTCAAGAATCTCCTGAACTTGTTCAAACACTATTAGATAAAGTGGGTATTTCATTTTTGTTTGCGCAAAAATATCATACATCGATGAAATATGTTGCCCCCATTCGTAAGGAACTTGGAATTAGAACTGTTTTTAATATCTTAGGTCCCCTAACCAACCCCTTACATCCAACCATTCAACTTTTAGGGGTTTATGATGCTTATTTAGTGGAGCCCCTAGCAAAAGTTTTAATGCAATTAGGAGTCAAACGGGGAATGGTTGTTTATGGCATGGATTCTTTAGATGAAATTTCCATTAGTGCTCCAACCCTTGTCTGTGAATTTCAAAATGGATGGTATAAAACCTATACCATTACTCCTGAACAATTTGGTTTCACTCGGGCTAAAAAAGAAGATATTCTTGGTGGAAGTAAAGAAGTCAATGCCAACATCACAAGATCGATTCTAAATAAAGATTTGGGACCGAAAAGAGATATTGTCCTACTTAATGCAGGTGCTTTATTCTATATTGCGAATAAAACATCTTCCATTGAAGAAGGAATTGATCTTGCAAAAGAAGTGATTGATTCATCTAAAGCTAAAAGTACCTTAGAAGCTTGGGTAAAGTATAGTCATATGGAGGATATATCATGAATATCTTAGAAGAAATTGCTTCTTATACCAAAGAAAGAATCAAACAAAAAAAGAAAAGTTACCCTTTAGAAGAAATCAAACAAAAAGCCTTAAAGTTACCCATCCAAGAAAATCTTTTTTTAAAGTCTTTACAAAAACCAACACTTTCTTTTATCTGTGAAATTAAAAAAGCTTCCCCTTCTAAAAAAATCATTGACCCTGTTTTTGATTATCTTCACATTGCTCATGAATATGAACAAATCGGGGTAGATGCCATTTCTGTTCTAACAGAACCTAAATGGTTTATGGGAAGTGATCAATACTTAGAAGAAATTACCCATCAAGTGAAACTTCCTTGTTTAAGGAAAGATTTTGTTATCGATAAATATATGATTTATGAAGCAAAAATCCTGGGTGCAGCAGCTGTTTTACTCATTGTATCTTTACTTTCTTTAGATGAGTTAAAACAATACCTGAAGATATGTTCATTGTTAGGATTGGTGGGGGTTGTTGAAGTGCATGATGAAAAAGAAATTCAAATCGCTTTAGACGCTAAAGCAGAAGTCATTGGCATTAACAATCGTTTCTTAAAAGATTTTACTGTCAATCTTTCAAGAACCATTTCATTAAAAAATAAAATTCCTTCTAACATTTATGTGATTTCTGAAAGTGGAATATCTTCTAGAAAAGATATATTGAAGTTAGAAGAAATATCCGTGGATGGTGTATTAATTGGAGAAGTTATGATGAGAAGTCAAAATAAAAAAGAAACTTTAAAGGAGTTAAAGTCATCATGACAAAAGTGAAGTTTTGTGGAATAAAATCAATAGAAGATATAAAGATGGTATCAATGATAAAGCCAGATTATATTGGTTTTGTGTTCGTAAATAAAAGTAAAAGATATGTATCTATCGATGATGCAAAAAAATTAAAAAGAAATTTAAGTGAGGATATTCTAACTATTGGTGTTTTTCAAAATGAAGATATAAGTCATATTATGAAAATAATAGAAGAAAATATTATTGATGGAATTCAGTTACACGGCCAAGAAAGTATAGAATATATCAAAGAATTAAAAACAAAAACAAATCTTCCCATCATTCAAGCATTTCCTGTTACAAGTATAGAAGACATCAAACAAGCAAATCAAAGTATTGCCGATTATATTTTGTTAGATCACCCTAATAGTGGACATGGAATGACGTTTGATTGGACATTCCTGTTAGAAATGAAGCGTCCCTATTTTCTTGCAGGTGGTTTAACCGTAGAAAATGTAAAAGATGTCATTAAGATCTATCATCCATATGCGGTTGATGTCAGTTCAGGAATAGAAAGTGAAGGAAAAAAAGATTTTCATAAAATGGATATGTTTATGAAAGAAGTAAAATCTATAAATACATCAGGAGGATATTATGAAAAAAGGTAGATTTGGCATTCATGGAGGACAATACCTTCCTGAAACTTTAATGAATGCCATTATAGAATTAGATGAAGCGTATCAGTATTATAAAAACGATACTGATTTTCAAAATGAACTTGCTCATTTATTGAATGATTATGCAAATCGTCCCTCTAAATTATATTATGCTAAAAAGATGACAGAAGATTTAAAAGGAGCTAAGATTTACTTAAAACGTGAAGATTTAAATCATACAGGAGCTCATAAAATTAACAATGTTTTAGGGCAAGCTTTATTAGCCAAAAAAATGGGGAAAAAGAGATTGATTGCTGAAACGGGTGCTGGACAACATGGAGTAGCAACAGCAACGGCAGCAGCACTGATGAATATGGAATGTCTCATCTTTATGGGAGAAGAAGATATTAAACGTCAATCTTTAAATGTTTATAAAATGAAGTTGTTAGGAGCAGAAGTGATTCATGTTCATAGTGGAACAGGGACTTTAAAAGATGCTGTTTCGGAAGCGATGAGGGAATGGTGTAATCGAATTGAGGATACTCATTATTGTTTGGGATCTGTGGTTGGTCCCCATCCTTTTCCCATGATGGTTCGTGATTTTCAAGCAATTATTTCTAAAGAAACCAAAGTGCAAATGATGGAACAGCAAGTTTGATCAACAGAGGGTATCCAAATGAAGTATATGAACGGGCGGTAAAAA
>CANQVW010000028.1 GCA_947627395.1 uncultured Bacilli bacterium
TATATTTTCTCGTCTTTCTTTAAAACGTTCATCCATACTAATAAAACGGGGCAAAAAAAGTAAAGTAAGATGCCGGCTAGGATTCCAATAAGAACAAAGAAAAGAAAAAGAATGGTTGCATATTCTTCTTCTTTTTCTTGTTCATTTTGTCCATGTAGTTGACTTAAAATAGCAATACTTCCTGCACTTAAACCCATTCCTAAGGTAAGAAATAATTGAATGATTGTCCATGATGTAGAAATACTTGCTTGTAAAATACTGGATTGATGAAGTTGTCCTAGAAAATAAGTATCTAATAAAGTATGAATTGAACTGAGTAGATGAGCAATCATCAATGGAAAAGCAAGTTTTATAAAAGCTTTATATACATGTTTTTCTTTTAAAATTAAATCTTGATGATTCATTTGATTTCCTTCTTTTCTTTTAGTTTTACCAAAAAGAAAAGAGTTATCAAATATTTTTTATTTTACCAAAGAATTCATATCTAATTTCTTCGTTTTCACTAAAATAAAATAAACCAAAGCCATGAAAATCATACATAGTCCCCAAATGATTGGTTCTGTTAGACATACAGCTGTAAAACCATAATAGGGAATAAATATAAATACAGAAAGTAATTTCATTCCAAGTTCCATAGTACTGGATATCACTGGAGTTACTTTATGTCCCATGGCTTGTAATGAATTACGTAAACATAAAAGTACTCCTAATGCAGGAAACATGGAAAAATGAACTTTTAAGCTAAACATTCCATTCTTAAGTACTTCTTCATTTTTAGAATTGGTTAATATAATAAGTAACTGCTTTCCAAAAATGAAAATAAAAAGAATAAAAACAAAAGAAATTCCTACAACAATAAGGATTGTTTTAAATAATGTAGTTCTGATTCTATCCATTTGATGTGCACCAAAATTTTGTCCAACAAAGGTAGATAAGGCTGTTGATAAAGAAGCAATGGGCAAATTTAAAATTCCAATGATTTTTCTTGCCGTGGTGTGTGCTGTAATAATTTCTTTTCCAAGTTCATTGGTAGCCCCTTGAAAAAATACTGAGCCTAAAGAAACAACACAACTCATCAAAGCCATAGAAATTCCCATTGAAAATAAGTCACGACACAAAGATCGATTCCAGTGAAAATTCACTTTTTTAGGTAATATATCTTGATAATTTTTAAATAAATACACTCCACAAACCAATGCGGAAATGGCTTGTGCTACGATTGTTGCTAATGCTAAGCCAATAACTCCTAAATGAAATACCATGACAAAAAGTAAATCTAAACTCATATTGATGATACTAGAAACAATTAAAAAGTATAAAGGCATTCTACTATTTCCAACAGCTCTTAAGATTGCGGAAAACATATTATAAAGAACAGTAAACAACATTCCAGCACAAATTACAAATAAATATTGATAAGCATTTTGAAAGATTTCATCAGGAACTTGAAGTAAATGCATCAATGGTTTTAAAAATAATAAAGAAAAAATAGTTAATATAATAGCCATTAAAACATTATAAAGGACGGAAAAAGCAATCGAACTTTTTAATCCTTCGATATCTTTTTTTCCAAAGAACCTGGTCATAACAATCGAGTATCCAGCATTTAAACCAAATGCTAAATTAATAATTAGTGAATACAAAGAATTTGTGGAACCTATGGATGAAATTGCATCATCCCCTAAATTATATCCAGCTACCATTGTATCAATTACATTATATAATTGTTGGAATGCATTACCAATAAATAAAGGAATGGCAAATGCAAACATAATTTTAAGTGGATTTCCATGAGTCATATCCATGGTTTTATGATCTTTAGTAATTGCATTCATGATTTGCTCCCTCTATAGAATTAAATCGACTTTATAAACTCTTATTTTACTCTATTTTACATTAAAATGCAATAAAGGAATGAAAATAGATTTGACTAACTTATCTATTTTTCATAAATAAAATAGAAATATCTCTTTAATTACAAATACTAGTATTATAAAGCAAAAAATATTTACAATCAAAGTTAAATCAAGCAAAAATACACAACAAAATCTTTGAATTACTTCATAAATAAATATCATGGTTAAATTAATAAAGTTTATATTACTTATAAAAAAGCTTATTCATTAATGATACTATCATTTATATAGCCTTATAGATGACAATTTGCTTATAAAAAAGAACCGATTTTAACTTGTAACTTCGGTTCTTTTATTTAGAGCATTGTGAAAAGATTTCTCTAATCACACTTATTTTCATTCACTTCTTCAGTTTGAATAACTTCTTCTTCATCTTGGTTTTCTAATTCATCAAACTTTCTTAATAAATCCTCTGGAGTGAGTTTATTTTTATCTTCCCCTTCAACATCAAAAATAATATGACCATGATGTAACATAATTAAGCGATTCCCATATTTTAAGGCATCTCTCATATTATGAGTAATCATAATGGTTGTTAATTTTTGTTCTCGAACGATGTTATCAGTAAGTTCTAAGACTTTTTTTGCTGTTTTGGGGTCTAGTGCTGCTGTATGTTCATCAAGTAAAAGTACTTTAGGTTTTCTAAAGGTTGCCATGAGTAAGGTAACTGCTTGTCTTTGTCCTCCTGAAAGTAATCCTACTTTTTGTGATAATCTTGTTTCTAAACCTAAATTTAAAGAAGTTAATGATTCGATGAATTTTTTTCGATGTTCTTTTTTAAATCCCCAACGTAGTGTTTTCTTTTGATCTCTTCGATAAGCAAGTTCCATATTTTCTTCTATACTCATATTAGGAGCTGTACCCATATTGGGATCTTGGAACACTCTACCTAAATATTTTGCTCTTTTATATTCTGTTAATTTAGTGACATCTTCTCCATCGATATAAACTTTACCACTATCTGGAGGAAATGCCCCAGCAATAATATTCATTAAAGTGGATTTCCCACTTCCATTTCCACCAATAATGGTGACAAAATCTCCATCATGAATATCTAAAGATACATGGTCTAAGGCAATTCTTCTATCTTCAACAGCTCCTGTTAAATTAAACTCTTTGGTGATATTTTCAATTTTTAACATCATGATTCTTTCCTCTTTAATTTCATGAATCCTTTTTTAATAAATGGAGCTGTTAAAACGATGATGATTAAGATCGCATATAGTAATTTTAATAAATAAGAATCTAAACCTAAATTAATGGCAATACCAATAATCAAATAATAAAGAACTGAACCTAAAGCAACAGAAATAATCCAATTCAAGAAACTTCTTTTACCAAAAATAGCTTCTCCAACAATAATTGAAGCAAGACCAATAACTAAGGTACCTACCCCCATATTACAATCAGCTGACTGATTGGTTTGAGCTGTCAATGCTCCACTTAAGGAGATTAATGCATTACTAATGCCAAGCCCAATAATAATCATGAATGAAGTATTAATTCCTTGTGCTCTTGCCATTTTTTGATTCATGCCTGTTGCTCTTAATGACATACCAAACTCAGTACCAAACAACCAATAACAAAACATTGTTGCAAGGGTAATAACTAGAAAATTCACAACAATGATATTTAAATATTTTTGTTTGAATATACCAATATAATCATAAATGGTTTTTGAATTACCTAAATAAACTGCTGAATCAAATTTACCCGTTTTACCAATTCCCATTAAAATCATATTAATAGAAAATAAAGCAGTCATGGTAATAATACCTGAAAGTAAACTAGGTATTTTAAGCTTTGTATGCAAAAGTCCTGTAATAATTCCCGCAACAAATCCAACAACAATAGATAAAAGTGTAGCAAGGAATGGATTTGCACCATTAAAAATCAGTGCAGCTACAAATGCTCCTCCTAAAGTAAATGATCCTTCCGCAGTTAAATCGGCAAAATCAAGTAAACGATAGGATATAAAGATTCCTAAGGCTAATAATCCATAGGCAAATCCTAAGTTTAAAGCATCATTTAAAATAAAACGAAGTGTATCTAACATTATTCTGTTGTTACCTTTGTTGCCTTTTCCATAATTTCACTTGGAATTTCAATACCAAGTATAGAAACTGTAGATGTATTAATTACTAAATTACATTCATCTTGCGATAATCTTCCAACAGGTAAATCTTTAGGATCTGCACCTTCAATAATTTGAACAGCCATAGCTCCAACCATTTCACCTAACTTTGTATAATTAACACCAAAAGTAATTAATCCACCTGCTTTTACCATGTTTTCTTTTCCACAAATCACAGGAATCTTAGATTCATTTGCAATGTTACATACAGAAACCATATTTTTTGCTAAATTGTTATCTGTAGGAATATAAATGATTTCAGCTCCATCAGAAATTAACTTTTTAAGAGTTTGTTGGATATCTGTTACCCCTGTAACTGTTCTTTCTAAATATTCTAACCCTTCTTTTTCAATTTCTTCAATGGCCATATCTGCTTGAACTTTGGAATTTGTTTCACTTATTGTATATAAAATTCCAACTTTCTTTAAATCTTGTTTTAACTGTTTAGCTAGTGCAATTTGATCAGCAACAGGGTTAATGTCACTTGTACCCGTTACACGTCCATTAGGATGTTCATTGGACTCAACTAATGAAGCATCCACTGCATCTGTTACCGCAGTAAATAGTACTGGAATATTTGTTCCTTCTGTTTCAGCAGCAACTTTTAATGCTACAGCTGCATCTGTTGCAATGCCTAATACAATGTCACATTTTCTAACTAAAGTTTTTGCCATTAACTGCATGTTAGCTGGATTGCCTTCAGGATTTTCAAAATCATATGTGACTTTTGTATCATCATAACCTGCATCTTCTAATGCTTTCATAAATCCTTCTCTTGCAGCATCTAGAGCACTATGAGTTGCAGATTGTAAAATACCAATTTTAATTTTGTCATCTTTATTACATGCTGTAAAAGTGAAAGCACAGCATAATAACAACATACATACAACGATTTTTTTAATAAATTTCATGATTTTCCTCCTATATTCTTGTATAAAAAAAAGTTATTACTATCTAAGCAATAACCTTAAATGTCGCTATTCCTTAGAAAATGGATGGAATAACTAACACATTTATTGAATAAAAAGAAAACTTTCCAATGAAATTAAACATATAAACATCTTTTAATTAGACAATCCCGTAAATTCTTTTTTTATTGTAACTATATTATACTATGTTAAAGTTAGAAAGTCAATTTTAATTTGCACTAAGTTTTATAAATTAATTTTCTTCAACTTCTTTAACAATAATATGTTTACTATTTCTTTTTCTACGTAAATGACGCATAACAAAATCAGAACCAATTGCACTAAATAAAATAAGAACGGAAGCAATAAAAATATAAACATCAATATCTACATTTGAAAACTTTTTATTATTTTGCATCATAGCCCATAAAAGGATTGCTAAAACAAAAACAAAAAGTTCAAAAGCAAAGTCTATTAGAACATCAAATGAAGATTGTCTAGAAAATTTTTTCATAAGAACTTTCAATAATCTTGTTTCATCTTTAACAGTTTCATCCGTTTCAGGATTCTCTTTAATGATTTTTTTGTTTTGATGATATGCTTTTTTTAATCCTTTCCATTCAAGTTTATTATCTTCATTTAATAAAGAAATCTTCTTTTGTTTTGCATCAACACGAATGGTATAACAATATATTTTTTTATGAATTTTCTTATTTTCTTCACTATCTTTTTTGATTTCTTCAACAATTCCAATTTCTTCTATCTGACTTCTAGATGCTTCAATTGAACTAATATTTTTTAAATGTTCCAAGATTGCATCCTCTATTTTTTCTTCTTGCGTTGGTAAAGAAGACAAATAATTCATTGTAGTTTCACTAGATTTTAAGAAGCCAATGTTTCCTCTGCATGTAGGGACAATTCTAATTTCTTCAACAACGATTTCTTCTAATTCATCCATTATTTCTTTTTCATCTAACCCTAATAAAGCTATTGTTTTCATATCATTTCTCCTATAAAAATATAGAATTAGTTCTATAAATTAACTTAATTCTATAATATTATATCACACTTTTGAAAAAAAGACATTATATTATTCAAAATATGTCAATAATTTTTTAATTTTTATAAAAATAATAAAAGAATTTATCAATTTTATAATTAAACTTGAGTTTAACACTGCTATGCGAAAAATTATTTTCTCCTTTTTTACATTTTTCCTAAATATGACAATTTTTAAAATTACTATTTAATAATTTTGTGCTTTTTTCGTTGAAATGACAAAAAGATTGATACCACATTGTATCAACCTTATTTTTAATAAATTTTAATTCTTAAGTGTTAAAAGAACAATTGTTTCGATATGCTTCGTCCAACAAAACATATCTACCAACGCTATTTTTTTGATTTTATACTTGTTTAATAATATTTTTAAATCCCTTGCTAATGTTTCTGGATTACAAGATACATAAATTAACTGATTTGGTTTTAATTTAAGAACGCTAGATAAAAAAATAGGCGTAGATCCTGACCTTGGAGGATCCATAATAATTGTATCAATTCTTTTTCCTTCATCTAAAAAATTCAAAAGGAATTTTGTTGCATCTTCTTGAATAATGAAAACATTATGAATATGATTTTCTTTTGCATTCTTTTTCGCAAAATAAACTGCTTGGGAATTATTTTCAACACTGAAAATTTCTTTTACATAAGGACTTAGGGTAAACCCAATGGTTCCAACTCCACTATAAGCATCTATAATCACTTCATCTTTCTGAAAGTTTCCAAAATCGTGAACCAATTGATAAAGTACCTGTGTTTGTTCTGGATTGACTTGATAAAATGATTTTGATGTAATTTGAAAAGTTAAACCACATAATTTATCCTCAATATAACCTTTTCCATACAATATACGCTCTTGTTCCCCTAATACAATGCTTGTTTTTCTGGGATTTATATTTTGAATAATTGTTTCAATATTAGGACATTTCTCAATGATTTTTTTAACTAATTCTCCTCTTGATGGAAATTCACTCTTTGCAGTTACAAGTGTTACTAAACATTTTTGTGTATGATAAGATTCTCTAATACAAATGTAACGTAATAGTCCTGTTTTTCTATCTTCATCATAAGGAGGAATATGAAATTGAACAATTAAATCAAAAATATTTTTCGCAATTTCATTTTGAATATTAGAATGCAATAGGCAAAAGTCAAGAGGGATAATTTTATGTGTATTTTCTTCATAAAATCCATATATATATTTATTTTGTTTCCACTGAACTCCTAAGATCATTTTATTGCGATATTGGTAAACATTTTTAGCTCCATAAACATGATTCACTTGGCAAACAATTTTTTCCTTTAAAAAGCAATCCATAACATATTGTTTTTTTATGGATAACGTAGTTTCGTAGGATTTAGATAAATATTGACATCCACCACATTTTTGTTCTATAGAGCATTTCATTTTATGATTCATAATTTCTTCCTTTATCTATTTGATTATAACACAAAATTTGATAAAAAAAAAGAGAAAACCCTAGATTTTTCATCTAAGGTTGTTTTCTTATTTTGCTGCTTTTATCATTAATTCACACATTTTATTAGAGAATTCTACTGGATCTTTAACACTAAATCCTTCCATAATTAAAGCTTGTGAATAAAGTAAATTAGCATAATCAGCAATTGATGTTGGATCATTTAAATAAACCTTTTCCAAAGCATTAAATAAAGCATGATTTGGATTAATTTCTAACACTCTTTCGGCTTTAACTCCTTGACTATTTGGCATGGATGAAAGAACTTTTTCCATTTCAAAAGATACACCATCACTACTTACCAAGCAAACTGCTGAATCTGTTAGACGTTTTGATAAAATAACATCTTGAACTTCATCTTTTAATGCTTCTTTTAAAGCATCTAATAATGGTTTCTTTTCTTCATTTAATTCTTTGATTTTTTCTTTGGATTCATCATCTAGTAAATCTAAATCTCCTTGATTAATGGATTTAAATTCTTTATCATCATACTTATCTAATATACGAATTAAGAATTCATCTACATCATCTGTTAGAATAAGAACATCATATCCATGTTTCTTTATAACATCCATTTGTGGCATTGCCATAACGGCTTCTTTATTTTTTGCTGATACATAGTAAATATATTTTTGATCTTCTTTCATCTTTTCAACATATTGTTTGAAAGAAATCATTTGTTCTTCATAAACAGTGTTATATAGAATTAAATCTTTCAATAAATCTTTTTTAGCTCCAAAATCATCATAAACACCAAATTTCAAATTTAAACCAAAATTCTTATAGAAGGATAAATATTTCTCAAAATCATTTTTCATTAAACCTTCTAATTTAGAAACAATTTTCTTTTCAACATTATCGGCAATATCTTTTAATATTTTAGATTTTTGTAATAATTCACGACTAATATTTAAGTTTAAATCACTTGAATCGACTAAACCTTTCACAAATCTTAAATAATCTGGTAAAAGTTCTTTGCATTTATCCATGATAAATACACCCTTACAATAAAGTTGTAATCCTTTTTCATATTTTTCAGAATAAAGGTTGTAAGGTGGTTGACTTGGGATGTAAAGTAATGCTGTGTAGTTGACTTTTCCTTCCACATTCACTAATACATGCATCAATGGATCTGACCCGTCATAGAACTTTTGCTTATAAAATTCATTATAGTCTTTATCTTCCAATTCATTTTTATTACGTTTCCAAATTGGAGTCATGCTATTTAATGTTTCATATTCTACTATTGGTTCTTGATCTTTTGTTTCACTTTGATCTTTCTTTTCTTCTGTTTCTTTTTGTTCTTCTTCTGTTTCTTCTTTTTCTTTTAATAATTTAATTGGATAACGAACATAATCTGAGTATTGTTTTACCAATGATTTAATTGTCCATTCATCTAAGAAACGATCATATTCATATTCTTCATTGTTATCTCTTAAATATAATGTAATTTCAGTTCCACTATCTTCTTTATTGATTTCATCAATTTCAAATGTTTCTTCACCTGTCGATGTGAATAAATATCCTTGATCCGCATACAAAGATCTTGTACGTACTTCAATCTTTTTAGCAACCATAAAAGCTGAATAAAACCCAACACCAAATTGACCGATAATATCAATTTCATTGGTATTTTGATTAGCTTCTTTTAATTTTTCCATAAATTCTAAAGAACCACTTTTCGCAATCGTTCCTAATGAATTTACAAGTTCATCATAAGTCATTCCAATACCATTATCTTTAATGGTTAATGTTTTATTCTCTTTATCCATTGAGATAAGGATTTCATAATCATTTTTCTTTGGAAGTTTATCTTCTGTTAATGATAAATAATGATATTTATCAATTGCATCACTTGCATTAGAAATTAATTCTCGAAGAAAAATTTCCTTGTTTGAATAAATGGAATTAATCATTAATTCAAGTAATCTTTTGGACTCTGTTTTAAATTGCATTACTTTTGCCATTTTTCATCACTCCTCTTTTATATTACAATGATACATTTATTATACTCCTATTTATTAGCACTGTCAATAGTCAAGTGCTAATATTTGTAAATTTTATGTTTATTTTAATATAGTATATAAAAGTATGTACGATTCTTCCGTAATTTTATGAATCTTAAAGATGTTAAAGATTGAAAATAAAATATAAAAAAGGCCAATAACTTCATATAAAATAGTGAAGATGATTGGCTTTTTAAATTTTTACTAATGTAAAAGTTTTATTTCTTAACTAATTCTTTTACCGATTTGTCTTAATTTATCTAATAAGATTTCTTCTTCAGTTGGTTCATCTTGAACAGATTCAATATGTTTACGCAATTCTTGCATCTTTAAATCTGTTTCAGAGATAATATTGGCACAGTGCTTTAACTCTTCAATGATTTTCTCTTGATCAGGAATTGCCTTTTTATATTTCATTTGATGCTCTAAACTTGCCAAAAAATCCATTGCAATGGTTCTAATTTGTACTTCAACTTTCATGTCACGTTTCTTTTCTGAAAAGAACACAGGAATACTTACAATAAGATGTAAGCTTCTGTAACCATTGGGTTTTGGATGTTCGATGTAATCTTTTCTTTTTAATAATGTAATATCATCTTGCATTAAAAAGGAATCAGCAAGTCTATAAATATCATCAATATAAGCACAAACAATTCTTACACCTGCAATGTCATTTAAATTTTGTTCTACGCTTTCAATGGTAAAAGGAAGATTACGTCTTGCTAGTTTATTGAATATACTATCTCTACTTTTTAACCTTGAATTGATATAACTAATTGGATTACGTTTTAATCGATTATTGAACTCTGTACTTAAAACTTCAAACTTTGTTTTAACTTCTTTGATGGCACAGGTGTACATCATTTCAAGATCATGAAATTGTGCCATAGAAAGAATTGATTTTTTGGATTGAAGATAAATGAGCTCCTTCAACTCTTGGTCTTCAGTTAATGGTTCTATTCTTTGATTTACTTGTGATGAATTCTCTTTTTTTTCCATTTTTTGCCCCTTTTTTATGACATTTTTTGTGTATTCGCTACTTGAGCACGGTATATATTGGCATATACACCATTTTTCTCAACAAGTTCTTGATGTGTACCTTCTTCAACTTTTAATCCATGATCTAAGACAAAAATTTTATCCGCATTAAAGATTGTTGAAAGACGATGAGCGATGACAATTACCGTACGGCCTTTACAAACTACATTCAAGGCTGTTTTAATCATTTCCTCTGTTTCTGTATCAATATGTGAAGTTGCTTCATCCATAATTAAAATAGATGGATTATGAACAATAGCACGTGCTAAGGAAATGACTTGTTTTTCTCCTGCACTCATATTAATACCAGCTCTCGTAATGGGTTGTTGAATACCAAGAGCAAATTTTTTGATAATTTTCTCTCCACCAATGGAAATCAATATTTTTTCAATTTCTTCATCGGTTACATTTTCTTTTCCAAAACGGATATTACTTGCAATCGTTCCTCTAAACAAAACAGGTTCTTGCAAAACAATACCAATATGTTCGCGGTATGTTCTTTTTGGAATGGATTGAATGTCCATTCCATCAACATAAATATGACCACTATGTTCATCTTGAATGTCATAGAAACGTAACAATAAATTCATCAAAGAACTCTTACCACTTCCCGTATGACCCACTAAACCAATCATTTGTCCAGCCTTAATATCTAAGCTAACTCCTTTTAGAACATAATCTTGTTTGACATAACTAAACCAAATGTTATCAAAGATAATATCTCCATGATATCTTGGAATTTCTTCTTTGGTGCTATCTTCCACATCTCCTTCAATGATTTTATGAATTCTGTCAATTTGAACATGAGCATGTTGGAAAGCACTAATTTGCGTAAAGATAATATTAATTGGGGTAACTAATTTTAATAAATATTCATTATAAGCATAGATTAATCCTGCAGTAATAATGATTCCTGAAAAATTTAAATATTGCCAGCCAAAATATGCAACAACTAAAGTGGTAATTGCCCCTTTTAATACATTTAGCATATTCCAACCTAGTGTAATACTTAATTTGACATCTTTTAATTGTTCATTTTTGTAGGTTTCATTAATTTCATTAAACTCTTGAATGGTTTGCTTTTTGAAATTAAAGATTTGTAGGATATGAATTCCATTAATAATTTCATTGATTTTTGCCGTTAATAAACTTCTAGATTCATTTACACGAATAGCAATCTTTTTTAACTTTTTTAAGAAGAAACGAACCCAAAAATAAATGAATGGATAAAATACAAAACTTAATAAAGCCAATTTAAAATCTAAAACAAACATTCCAATGTAAGCAAAAATAAAGCTTAACAAAGCGTTGATAAATAAATTAATCAATTGCCGATATAATGTAATCATTCCATCAACATCTGTTGTGATACGAGAAGCCATTTTTCCTGCTGGTTCTTCTTCAAAATCACGAATCGGTAACTTTTCAACAGCTACCATAGCAGCAGTTCTTCCATCTCTTGCCAACCAGTTGACCACTCGATTGGTTGACATTTGTTGGACATAGGTACAAAGGATTGTGAAAATGGTTTTCAAAAATAATAAAATGATAAACAAAATTAATACATGATAAATCGGTTCATAAAACAAAACAACTTCATTCACTTTTAATTTAGTGACTTCATATTCTAAAACACCATTCTTCGTAGTTACAATTAAAGTTTGATCTTTTAATTCTTTTTGTCCACTTTCAACAGTATCATGAGCAAAATAAAATCCTGTTTTATAAAGAACAATACTTGCATGTGATAAAACTTCATCTTCTTGATCTAAATATCTTTCTTGTTTATATAAATGGTCTTGATAAAGTACAGTGTATTTATCTTCCTCTTTAACTTCTACCCATGAGTATTCAATTCCTAATATGCAATCATCCAATATTTTTTTCACAATTAATGGAGAAAGAAATCCTAAGATTTGCACAATTAAAATCATGATTAAACTGATCACTAAAAGGTGATAACGACCTTTTAAAAAGTGAAAAAGACGCTTATAATTCTTCATATACATCACCTTTGATTTGTTTTAGGTATTGCATTTTATACCAATTATCATATTTTAATAATTCATCATGAGTTCCAATATCGGTAATTTTTCCATTTTGCATGACAATAATTTTATCAGCAGTTGAAACGGCGGAAAAACGATGAGCAACAATAATATTGGTTTTCTCTTTTCTTGTTTCTTTCAAATGAGCGATGATATTTGCTTCTGTTAAGGCATCTACTGCACTTAAACTATCATCTAAAATTAGAATTTCAGGATTTTTAACTAAAGCTCTAGCAATTGAAAGACGTTGTCTTTGTCCTCCTGATAAAGATCCCCCTAATTCAGCAACCATGGTTTGACTTCCTTCAGGGAGTTCTATTAAATCTTTTTTGAAGTCAGCAATATCCATGGCTTTAGATATTTCATTGATTGATGCATTGGGATTTCCAATTAAAATATTATCATCTACACTTCTTCTAAATAGAATATGATTCTGAGGAACGTATCCAACTAAATTACGAACATCCTCGATTTTATATTGTGCAATGCTACGTCCATCGATTAAAATATCTCCTGAAGTAACATTAAATTCACGTAATAATTGACGAATAAAAGTGGACTTTCCTGCTCCTGTTGGTCCAACAACACCAATCGTTTCCCCTGAATGAATGGTTAAGTTAATTCCTGCAATGACATCAAAATCATCAAATGGGTAACGAAAACGTACATCTTTAAATTCAATGGTACTAAATTTTAATACCGGCATTGGATTTTCTTCATTTTTGACTAGAGGTTGTTTATCCATGATTTCTTGAAATCTTCCATCAGCAATCACAATGCTATTCATGCTATTTAAGACATTACTTAAACCAATCAAAGGGTTATATAACATCGCTACATAAAGTAAAAAAGTCACTAAATCACCAGCTGTAATTTGACTATGGATAACCATATAACTACCTAATCCGATGGCAATAAAATAACAAACAGCATAAACCAATTCAAACATTGGGGAATAGATGGCTTCAAATTTTAAGATTTTCCACCATGAATTTACATCGGCATCAATGGCTTTTTTTGTTCTTTTGAAATCTTCTTCTTCTTGACCATAGGCACGAATGGTTTTAACCCCTTCAATAGACTCCAAGACACTTTCAGTCATATTGGCATAGATCTCATGGTGTGTTTTATAATATTCACGTTTTTTTAATCTTTTCTTGTTCAACCAAAAAATTGCTATGGGCATAATGATGGAGGAAGCAAGAGTTAAGATAGGGTCAATAAGAACCATCATGACAACAGCTCCTATGATAACTCCTGTATGAAAAATAGTTTGTTGCAAAAAGGAAGTTGCTAAAACAGTGATGTTTTGTAAGTCATTAGTTGCTCTTGCAATTAAATCTCCTTTGGTATATTCTTCATATAGTTCAGCATCCATTTCAAATAAATGATCAATGTATTTTTCTCTTAATTTAAAGGATAAATCATGTCCTAATCGATTGATCGTGTAATGATAAACAATGTTAAAAAGATAAGTAATGACAGGGAAAAAAATCAATCCACCAACATATAAAAAGAATAATTTCTTTGTCATTGTTTCCATGGTTATAGCATCAATTGCCATTCCTAATAACTTTGCAGGAATTAGGGGAGTTAAGGATACAATAATTAATAAAACAAAACATAAAATGTAGCTTTTCCACTCTTGTTTGAAAAACCATCCTAAATGTTTAAATGCTTCTTTCATACACTTCTTCACTCCATTATGATATGATTATTATACCTTTCTTTATGATAAAAGTAAACAAAAAATGACAAGAAAATGATTTCTAGAAAGTGATTTTTTTGTATAAAAAAAGAGCAACAAAAATGATTGCTCTTTTTGATAATATTATTATTTATTAGAATCTAAAAATCCATATACAAATGCAGCGAGTGCACCACCAGCAAGAGGTCCAATAATGAAAATCCAAATTTGTTTGATGGCTTCAAATTCTCCACCAATCATTTGTAATAGTGCTGGGCCTAAAGAACGTGCTGGTCCGGGAAGTAAACGCGGGCTCCTGCTCTGAGAAGGCAGGCCTCCGCCGCAACGACATCATC
>CANQVW010000029.1 GCA_947627395.1 uncultured Bacilli bacterium
GTTCAAGTCCTAGTGGGGGCGCCATTATGTTGGCCCTTTGGAGAAGCGGCTTAACTCACATGCCTTTCACGCATGCATACACGGGTTCGAATCCCGTAAGGGTCACCATTTTTGAAATTTATAAGTCTTCTAAGTAAGACTTATTTTTTTATTTATAGCGTGTAAATAAAACCTATGACATATATAAAATAAAAAGATATATTATTAAAGTAAAAACTATTGTTTTACTGTTTAGTATATCTTTATTTTTTATCTCTATTCCTACTTTTTCTATAGGACATTTTATCTTTATTACAAAATAGAAATAATGAATTTTCAAATGAATCTAACTTTAAATGACTATCTACTAAATATATATATCCATTTATTCCTTTTCTTAAATCTGTATATCCACATGCTTCTATGGTTACTAAATCAATCCTATTTTATTTACTGTCCTTAATACACTTAATAATACTTCTTCATCATAAGATGAATATATATTAATCTTTATTTTATTAATTGTTATTTCAATGATTGGTTTAGTAGATATACATTCATTGGTTTTATTGGTTGTTTCTATAAATCCACAAAACTTTGTATTTCTTTTTCTTAGTTGATAGCATAATGATGAATAACATATGCTATTCTTTTTTACGTATTCTTCCTTTTAATCCTGATTCCCATTTGTTTGTTTTTGTTTTCATTTAAAAAAAGACATCTATATTTCAAGACTTCTTATCTTACACGTTTAAATTATAAACTTTATTATTTATAATGTTATAAAAAAAAGACAACTTTTTGTTGCCTTTTTTTATGAGATATTTCCGTAACAATCACAAGATAGTTCAATATTAATTTTATATGTTTGCAATGTAACAAAAAGAAGTTTACATTTAAAAGTTCCATATCCATGCGCAATATTTCCTTCACAAGATGTGCTACCATTACTAAAATGCCATGTGGAATCATAAATTGTTTTTGGGTATGTTGCATCATAACAAGTAGCAGAGATACCCTCATCTACTGTGTAATATCCTTTTAATGTATATTCCCATAAGAGTTCATCATTTTTGTTATAATTTTTAACTGTCTTTTCTCCCGTTGTTTGGTATACAGTTGACCTAGATTGCATTTGTGATTTATTTGCATAGATTGTAATAATGCTATAATCACCATTTTCGTAATAAATAGTCTCAGATGAAATAACTTCTAATTCTTCATCTTTATCAAACGAAGTGGCATTTACTATACTTCCATTTCCAAATAAAATGATACTAAAAATAAAAATAAATAACAGAATAATTTTTTTCTTCATTTATATCTCCTTTATTCAATTGTGATGGTTTCACCTAAATGATTAAACAAAAAAATAATCAGTATAATTAGTATAATAACCACTATAGCTAATCCAATAATTATTATAGTAAAAATCTTTTTTTTCTTTTTCAACGAATTTAAGTAGTTATCATCAAAACTTTTGATAATTTCATCAGGTTTACCAAATCTATCATAAATATCAGTTATTGTGATATCCTTTTCACTTGTTTCAATGAATTCATTAATGTTTCTTTTTAATTGTTTAATAATTGCACGCTTTACATAGAAGCTATAGTCTAAATCTTCACATATAGATTTATAGTAATTCTTTAATTCACTTTTCATCTTTTTTCTCCTCAAATACATAATTTACACCTTCAATCATTTCGTCTAAAAGAGACTTTGTAAATTGTATATATTCTTTTCCTAAATCTTCTAAATGATAATATACTCGAAATCTTTTCTTTCCAACAAGCTCTTTTCTAGTAGATAAATATCCACGTTGTTCCATTCGGTATAAAGGACCATAGAGTGAGCCTTCCTTAATCTGTAATTTACCTTTACTTTTTATCTGAATTTCTTGCATAATTTGATAGCCGTACATATCTTCAAAAGAAAGTAACTTTAATATAAGTAATTCAAGAATACCGACTGTTAGTTTTTCTTTTGTATCATCTTTCCAACTCATAAAAACATCACCAAAATTATTATATCATAATTTAGCCATTATAGTCAATATCTTTATATGGATTATCTTTTCTGTAATGTTATTATTGACAATCGTAAAGAAAAATGTTAAAATGAAATTGTAAAAAAGAAAACGTTTATATAAAATTAAAAAGTAATTATTGATTTGCATTTATTGGTAAAAAAGTTAGAAAATCATGTGAAAAATACAATTCATAAAGATTTAAATTTATTTTAATTAATGTTTTTAGAATAATATTACCAAGAAAGTTATTAGATGGTAATAAAAATATTTTTTTATTAGTTTACTATTAATAACTTTTATTATATTAACAATAAAAATATTAATATAAAAAGATTAAAAAATTTATATAGATTGTATTGAAATAAGTCTATAAATACTATTGTTGAAAATAATAATATTGTATATGTCAATGTCTCAACAAATTAGCATTATTATATAAAAACATAATTAAATTTCAAAACAAAAATAATAAGGTGGTTCTAGTTTATGAATAATTTAAATGAATATAAATTATCAATGTTCAATATTGTAAAAGAAGATAAGAATAGAAATTTATTAATTACTAATACTTTATCTAATGTTTTAATTAAAATATTAAATACAACAAATAAGACAATTGAGCTAAATAAAAATTTTTTATCTACTTTTAATCATGAATATATAAATTTATTTATTAAAACTGGAGTACTAATTCCAAATCATATAAACGAGCATCAAATAATAGATGATATATATTTTAACGAGGTTATAAAAAATGAACGTCTAGACATAATAATTTTGACAACTAATCGTTGCAATTTTTCATGTGCTTATTGTTTTCAAAAAAGAGAAACATATGATCTTAAATTAAGCCAATATGATGGAATAATAAAATTCATTGAACAAAAAATCATTGATAAAGGATATAAAAACATAAAAATAAGGTGGTTTGGTGGTGAACCATTACTAGGCAAAAAAGGAATGCTTTATTTTTTGGAGAAAATAAAATTGCTATCTCAGAAATATAAGGTATCATATGGATGTGGTATTATTACTAATGGATACTTATTAGATTTAGATACTTTTAAAATATTATTTAAAAACAAGGTTATTAATTATCAAATTACAATCGATGGATTACCTGATGTAAGTTATAGATTTTTGAATAATGGTAAACCATCATTTGATAAAATTTTCGAAAACTTGATAAACATAAGAGATAATATAAAATTCAATATGTTTTTGATAACAATAAGAATTAATTTCACACGTGAAATTTTAAATAGGATTGATGAGGTTATAGAATTATTTTATAAAGAGTTTGGTCATGATAAAAGATTTGGATTTTCATTTATTCCTGTATTTGATTGGTCATATAAAGATTCTGATTTTATGAAAGCTCAACAAATTAAATCTCAATTAATTACAGAAGAAGAAGTAATTTCAGTTATGAAAAAGTATGTTGATAAATTAGATTTTAAAGCATGGACAAATCTTAAATTCGCAAATAATGAATGTTGGGCTGGTACTCCACACGGATATACAATTGATGCAAATGGAGATATACTTAAATGTGATTTTAAACTTGATGATTTTAAGGCAAATAATATCGGAAAAATCGATCTTTTAGGAAATGTTTATTTGGATTATAACAGAGAAAGTAAATGGATTTTTGAATCTCCTTTACCTGAATGTTATAGTTGTAGTTATTTTCCGTTATGCTTATCAACATCGTGTGGTGCGGCAAAATTAGATGGAATAATGAAGAATAAATGTGCATCATTCAAATCTATGGCATTAGACTATTTAGAAATAGAGAGCTATGCTAAAAATAATAAATTTTATGAGGTGAAGAATGGATAAAAAGACAATTGAAGAAAAAATAAACAGGATATTTGAAACAAATGGTTTATATAGTGATGATGATTTGAAAGAAAACGAATTATTACGAACAATAGATTCATTGAACTTTATATCTTTAATAGTCGAAATAGAATCAGAATTTAATATAGGCATACCAGATGATTTGCTATTTTTATCAAATTTTCAAACTAAAGAACAAATAATTGAAATTGTTTATAAATTAATAAATGATATTCATTAATTATAACCTATACATAGTGCCCAGCTGGTAATAATTAACGAATATTATTGCTACTTTTAAAACATTTATGTGGAAAGGAGTATAAATGAATAAAAAGAAATTAATAAAAAAGAAATTTTTAAACGAAAAAAGAGTAATTACTTGTGCATCTATTGTCCCTATTTTACCTATGGGTGTTTATGAAGCTGATTGTTGGACAGGGGGATGTTATAGTGGTGGTTGTTACACTAAAAGTTGTAAAAAGTAAATAATTTGATGTAATATGCTGGGCACACAATGTAAAGGAGTCTGTATGAGTCATGTAATTGTTTTAGATACTGGAGTTAATTTATTGCATCCTCTTCTAAGCAAAAAAAATATTATTTGTAAAACAATCACTAATAATGGTTGTGAAGTATTATACGATAATTCTGACCAAGTTGGACATGGAACTGCAATTTGTGGGATAATAATGCAAAAAAATCCAGATATAAAATTAACAATGTATAAAGTTTTTGATAGAATTGATTATGCTGATGAAAATAAATTATTGGATACTTTAGAATATATTGTTAAAAATGAAGAATTTAATTATTTACACATGAGCTTGGGAATATCACTCTGTAATGAAATGATGAAATTTGAAAAATTATGTACTAAATTAGTTGAAAATAACGTTGTTATAGTTTCGGCTTTTTCAAATTATGGAGTCGCATCTTATCCAGCTGCTTTTGATGATGTTATTGGTGTTGATACTTTGTATGAATGTAAAAAAAATGATGATTTTATTTATTTGAAAAATAGTATTGTAAACATTTACGGAAAAGGGTCAAATCAACGTGTTTGCTGGTCAAATAATACAAATTATATAGTTAATTCTGGTAATAGCTTTGCTGCAGCACATATAACTGCATTCTTAATAAATAAATTAAAAAAAGGTCAAATTAACTTAAAACAAGCAAAAAATGTATTAAAGAAAAACTCTAAGTATATTAAAACGCTAAAAAAAATAGAGGACAAAAAGATCAATTTTGAAATTAAAAATATTGCTGTGTTTCCTTTAAACAAGGAAATTTATTCGATGCTAAATTATTGTTCATTACTTAAATATAATGTTTCAGCAATTTTTGATATTAGAGAATCAGGTAAAATTGGAAATAACATAAAAAAATATTTATTTAGAGATGAATGTGACGAATCGTTAATCATACAAAATGTAAATAATTTAAGTAATTATAAAAATGAATTTGATACACTTGTTATTGGTCATTTAAATAAAATTATGGAATTGACATCTATAGACTATAAAACAATTTGCATAGATTATTGTTTAAATAACAATAAGAATTTAATTTCTTTTGATGATTTACCAGAAGAAGTAGTAAAAAAATTTAAGGAAAAAAAACTTAATTGTTTTTATTGTAATGTTAAAACAATAGATTATGATATTAATGAAAAACTTAGAATTATAAGTACTCCAAATGTTGCAGTATGTGGTACATCCTCTCAACAAGGAAAATTCTCTCTTCAACTTGAACTAAGAAAAAAATTTTTATTAGAAGGCTATTTAGTTGGACAATGGTGTTCTGAACCACAGGGTTATTTATTTGATTTTGATGAAATATTTCCGCTTGGATATGGGTCAAATATTCATTTTTCTGAAAAACAAATTATACATTACATAAATAACCAATTATATTTAATAGAAAAAAAGGAAAAAGATATAATTATTTCAGGTACTCAATCATTAACACTTTGTGAAAATCTATATAATACAATATTTTATCCATCATTACAAAATTCGATACTATCAGCTTTACAACCCGATTGTGTTATACTTGTTGTCAATTCATACGATGACATAGAATATATTAAAAGAACTATTATGTATATTGAATCTGTGTGTAATACAAAAGTTATTTGTTTAGTTATATCATTTAAGGCAATAAATAAAACATGGTCATCAATGGAGTTATCTACAAGAATAATAGATGAAGAAGAAAGTAATATTTATAAAAATATAGTTGCAAATAAATTATGTAAACCTTGTTATAGTTATAATGAAATAGATAAAATATTTTATGAAATACAAAAATATCTTTCGTAAAGATTATTTAGAATACTAAAAAATAATGTGAAGAAAGTATGTTGAAATTAATAGCAATAGTCATCGTTGATAATTTCTTATTTTGTTAGGAGAGATAATATGAAAAACACAAATGTTATTAAAATATTGGGCAAGAAAAAGAAATTTTATTACATTAATTGTATATTATCAATAGTATATGGAAGTTGTGCTCCATTTTCTATTTTAGCAACATCATACTTTGTTAATTCACTTTCACAAATTAACGATAATGAATTATTTAATATGATTGTTCCTGCAATTATTTTGATTGTTTCATATTTGCTACCTATTGTAGATATTTTTATTGACTATAATAACAACATAATTAATAATCAACTTGATATTGAATGGAATACTTATGTTTCAGAAATGATAAGTAAAATTCCTTATTCAGAATATGAAAATCAAGAAACATATGATAAAATAAAACAAATTAGCGAAAACAATTTGTATATAAAAAAAATAACATTCGCACAATTAATTATTAGCTCAGTCACTAATATTTTGTTATTTGCATATATTCTCGTCAAGGCTTCTATAATATTATTAATTTCGTTAATGATTGTTACGCCATTTGTAGGTTTCTTCATTTCAAAATTAGCTAAAAATAGGTACAAAGCTAATTATGAAATAAACTTAAATAGAAGAAAAACTTACTACAAATCATCATTATTAAGAGACTATACATTTGCAAAAGAAGTAAGAATTAATAATTCTGCATCTTATATGGTGAAAGATTGGGAAAATAATCAAAAAGTTTTAGATAAGAAAAATTTAAATATTAAAATGAAATATGGATTATTAAGTAAATTCATTTCAAATTTTGAATATTTTATTGTACTAGCAAATTTAATAATAATATTAGTATTGTTTTTAAATGAATATATTTCTATTGGATTATTTATTGGATTATCAACAAATATTTTTAGTATAAAATTTTTAACCAAATTTTCTCGAATTGTAGATTTAAATAAAAATATAAAACTATTAAATTCAACTTGTTGCTCAATGAAAGATATTATTAAAAATGATAATCAAAATCCAGTATCGATATCAAAAAGCATTAAAAAAATTGAATTTAAGAATGTGTATTTTAAATACCCTAAATCAACAGAATATGTACTAAATGATGTTTCCTTTTCCTGTTCATTACATGAAAAGATTGCAATAGTCGGTGAAAATGGAGCAGGAAAAACGACATTAATAAAATTATTATTGGGATTATATGAACCAACGAGTGGACATATATTATTAGACGACATAGATATAAGTCAATATTCTAATGAAGATAAAGCTGCTATTTTTGGTGTTTCTTTTCAAGATTATGGAAAATTTTCCATGTCTATTAGAGAAAATATTATGATGAATGATAAGATGTTTAACGAAAATGATTTTGAAATATTAAAATATTTAGGTATTGATATAATTGCACAAAACTTTGAAAAAGGAACAGAGACAATTTTAGGTAAAAATTTTGGAGAATCTGTAGAATTGTCTGGAGGACAATGGCAAAACATTGCTATTGCTCGAACTCTTATTGGGAAAAAAAGTGTATACATTTTTGATGAACCAACAGCACAAATGGATCCACTTAGAGAAATAGAAATATTCCAAAAGATAATTACTAAAACATTTGACAAAATCTCTATTTTTGTTACTCATAGATTGGGATTTACAAAAAATGTAGACAAAATTCTAATGATAAAAAACAACAGCTTATGTGAAGTTGGATCTTTTGATGAATTAATTAGAATTAAAGGAGATTTTTTTAGATTATACGAGAGTCAAAAAAATCTCTATGTACAGGAGAATGTAAATGATGAATGATGAGACTAAAAATATTGAAAAAATTATCAATAGTGAAAAGGATTATAAAATTAAATTCAAAGATTTCCTACATTTTTTAATGTTTACTTTTAAGAAACAAAAATACAATGCAATAATTTATACAATATTTTTATTAATTACTGCATCAATAACACCTATATTTACTTATTTATGGACAAAATATGTAGACTATGCTACTATTGATTTTAATTTCAAAATGTCAGCAATTTTTCTAGTAATATATGTAGTTATTCAAATGTTAGTTGAGATATTTAATTTTTTATATTTACGTATTTTAGATAAACTAAATTGTGATTCATGGCGCTCTTTAGATAAAACGATAAATCTAAAATCTAGCAGTATTCAATATGAATTTTATGAAGTTCCTAAGATCCAAACAATAATTAACAGAGCATGGAATTTTAGTCATGGTGAATATATTGAATTATATCAAAATGCAATGTATATTTTTAAACTTGTATTTGAAACTATAGGTATTTTTATATCACTCTTTATAATCAACCCAATTATTTCATTAATTTGTATTATTACTATAATACCTGCATTCATTACTAATTTTATAAGAAATAAAATACGTATATTAAATAATATTAAATTAACTAGTCTATATACTGAATTAGATTATTACAAGAATGTGTTATTAAAACAAGAAGGAATTAAAGATATTTATATAAATAATTCTTTCAATTTGTTTGAAAAAAAATATAATAACTTAAAAAATGAAATATTTAATAACGAAATCATCATTGAAAAGAAGATAAAAAGATTGGAAATTATCGAATTTTCAATTAGAATTATTTCCTTATGTATATGTATATTGTTAATTGGTTATTTTACAATGATTCAATTAGTAACATATGGTTCATTATCTTCTTCATTTGTTTTAGTGACTACATTAATTTTTAATTTTACAAGTCTAATTGAGTCTACAAGTCTCATTTTAACTACTATGTATAGTATTCAGCAGTATAATAATCTTATTGATATTAATGGATCAACTGAAGAAGTTGAAAAGATAAATGATTTTGGAAAAATATGCTTTTCTAATGTAAGCTATAGATATCCTTGTACAGATAAATATGTTATCAAAGAATTGAATTTAGAAATTTTAAAAGGACAAAAAATTGCAATCGTGGGATTAAATGGTAGTGGAAAAAGTACATTTGTTAAACTATTATTAGGTATTTTAACTCCTTCTATCGGCGAAATATATGTTGATTCTATTAATATAAAAAAGATAAATAAAATGAATTACTGGAATAATTTCTCAGTTATATTTCAAGATTTTTGCAAGTATAAAGAAACACTTCGATATAATGTTGGTATATCAAACTTTTCTGATATAAATAATGATACAAAAATTATAGAATGTTTGAGTAAAGCTAATTTCAACAAAGAAATAGATTTAGATACTATGTTATGCAAAGAATATGGAGGAATAGAATTATCTGGTGGAGAATGGCAAAGAATTTCTATGGCTAGAGCAATAAATAAAGATGGTAAAGTTTATATATTAGATGAGCCAAATTCAGCAATTGATCCAATAGAGGAAACTAAATTTTATCAAAGAATAAATAACATTTGTAAAGATAATACCTGTATTTTTGTTACACATCGTTTAGGATCTGTACTATTTTCTGATTTGGTTATTTTTTTCAAAGATGGTGAAATAAAAGAAATTGGCAAACATGATGATTTAATCAATGCAAATAAAGATTATGCAAAATTTTGGTACAGTCAAGCAAATCAGTATAAATAGGCAAATAGATAATTTATAAGAAATTTGACTATTTGGGGTTCTATAGATAGTCATAAAAAAGTAAGCATCAAAGATATGTTATTTTTTTCATTTTAAAAATGAAATATATATTTCAAAACATCTTATCTTATATGCTTACATTATAATTTGAAGTTAGTAAAATCACTTTTCTGTCTAAAAAGAAATGTTTTAATATAACGAATGAGAATTCAATAATAAAGATTGGAAAAAAGGTGATTAAATTTTTAAGGAGTAATTTATATGCACAAAATAAGAAGAAGCATTAACTTTTTATATAAAATTTGTAAGCAAACTGAAAAATTATTACTACCAATAGTATTTATATCTATTACTTTAGGTGCTTTTTCCCCTTTGATAATCACCTTATTTTCTAAAATAATTGTTGATGATATATATAATAATAATGGGAAATGTGCTTGGCAAATTATTGCAATATTTTTAGGTGCTTATTTTCTTGTATCTAGTATTGCGATTATATTAGATTGCATAGTTACTAATAAAAAAGAACATATAATAAAAAAGCAATATATGATCTTTGCTGAAAAAATAATGAGCATGGATTTAGAATATATTGATGATTACAATATATCTATGCAAAAGGAAAAAGCAAGAAGAGTAATAACTTGGAATTCTAGAAATGTTGACGGTATAAAAAATTCATTAGGTGGATTATTAGAAGGTATTATTAGAATTGTTTATTGTAGTATTTTTCTATCCTTTTTAAATTTTTATGTCATATTTATAGTTGTATTATGTGTTGCTTTACGTATTATCAATGAGTTCTTATCGAGAAAAAATCAAAGAATTTTATATGAAAAATCAGTTCATATTAATCAAGAAGAGAATGAATTAAATAAAATTATTAGTAATGCATCTATTTTGAAAAAATCTAAAATCAATAAATACAATATGTATTTATGTGAAAAATATGAAGACAATTTAGATAAGAAAAAAAATTATTCATTAAAGAATTATAAAATTAGTTTTCATAAAAATCTTTTTGATGAAATTATTAATTTTATTCAAAAATTGTCAGTCTATCTAATTGTAGTATTAACATTATTTAATGAAAATAGTAACTTATCATTAGGTGATTTTGCCTTTTATATTTCTATTACAATCTTACTTTCATCTTCTTGCTCATCTTTCTTCTATTTCTTAATAGGTTTAAATGACAATTCGAAATACGTAAATGATTTTATAGATTTTATTGAAATTCCAAATAAAATTAAAAAAGATGGAACTAAAATCTTAGATTTAAGTTCAAAGTATGAATTAGAATTTGTTAATGTTTCATTTAAATATAATAATTCAAATGATTATGCATTAAAAAATATTAATCTTAAAATAAAAAGTGGCGATTTAATAAGCTTGGTAGGATTAAATGGTTCGGGTAAATCAACTTTAATTAAATTGTTACTTCGTCTTTATGAACCAATAGAAGGAGAAATATTATTAAATGGCATCAATATTAAAGATATTGATTATAATACTTATGTTTCAATGTTTGCTCCTGTTTTTCAAGATTATAATATATATAATTTCCAAATTTGTGAAAACATTGCGATGAAAAACGTGGATAACATTAATAATAATGATGTTGAAAAAATCAATTCTCTTATGAAAAGTACTGACTTATATGATGCAGTTTATTCATTTAATGACAATATACATACGGTAATTGGCACAGGATATTATGATAATAATGTAGAATTATCAACAGGACAATCACAAAAAGTTGCTATTTCTAGAGCATCTTATAAGTCTAATAAAATTGCAGTATTAGATGAGCCATATTCAAATATTTCAATTGTTGATGAAATAAATATATGTAATAATATAATTAATAATATAAATTATGATATTATTATTATGATATCACATAGATTTAACGCCATTAATAAAATGTCTCGAATAATTGTAATCAATGAAGGTAAAATCATCGAAAATGGATCATTTAATGAATTAATTAATAATAAGGGATATTTTTATGATTTATACATGATGCAAGGTAAGGAGATAAAAAATGAAGAATAAAATTAATCTGAAATATATAAAGTTCATTAATAAAATAATTATTCATGAAAAAAAATTATTATTTTTAGCTATTGCAAAAATTCTTCTTGGCTCATTTGCTGCATTAATCATCCCTTATTTAAATAAAATTATTATTGATAATTATATTAATAATTTACCTGGTGTTATTAAATATATTATTGTTTTGATTGCTCTTGAATTTATTGTTTATATTGTAATAAGATTATTATCATTTGTTGAAAACAAATATATCATTAATAAACAAAATGAATTGATGTCACATTTAGTAGAAAAGTATCTTAATATTGATAATGATGATCTTAATGAACAATGCATAAATGGATTTAATAAATCAAAGGTTTTTTTAAGTGAGCATGGAATTCCCGATGGCTATAATAATTTTATAAAGTTTTTTCAAAATATAATTACTATCATAGGTTTAGTGTTTTTACTCGACTTGTATTCTTTAATTATTATTTGTTTTATATTAATATTTACAATAATTAATGTTCTTATTAAAAACAAATACAATGTTAAAATATATAATGAAAATCGTAAGTCTTCACCAATAACTAGAAAATTATTTTATATGTTTGGTGTTATGTGGGACAATCAATTTGCCAAAGAAATCAAAATGTATAATGCTGATTCATGGTTTGAGGATGAAACAGATCACATCATTAATGATGCAAATAAAGTATATAAAAATATATTCAAAAAGGAAGGTATTTTAGAATTCATTAATAATTTTATCTATATTTTTCAATTAGCTTTAATTTATATTTTAATAATAATTCTTGCCATCAATAATAAAATAAGTGTTGGTAATTTTACATTATATATATCAACAATTACTTCATTCATTTTCTCTCTTAAAGGAATTTTATGGTCTATTAGTGAATTATTTAATAATTCATTGTATTATAATGATTATAGTTCATTTATGAATAGAAAAAAAGAAGATAATGAAAAATACATAATTGATGAATTAGATAAAATTGAGTTTAAAAATGTTTCATTTAAATATAATGATTCAAATGAAAATGTAATAGAAAATTTATCATTCTCTATTTCTAAAGGAGAAACATTGACAATAGTTGGTAAAAATGGTGTTGGCAAAAGTACAATTGTTAAATTATTATTAAGATTTTTGCGACCTAATCAAGGTAAAATTTATATAAATAATTACGATTTAAATGATGTAGATTTAAATAGTTATTATGATAAATTATCATGTCTTTTTCAAAATGATTTATTGTTTCCTTATTCATTACAAGAAAATATTTCGCCATTTGAATTTGATACTGATAAGGCTTATCATTCATCTGAAGAAACATTGTTCATTAACGTAATGAAAAAACATAATATAAATTTTACGAATAGTTATTCAAACAAACTTGATAATAATGGTGTGAATTTTTCAGGTGGTGAGGTTCAACAATTACTATTAACAAGAACATTATATAAAAATAGTGAAATGCTTGTTTTAGATGAGCCATCTTCAAATTTATCTCAAGCTGTTGAAGATCATTTTTATGATTCTTTATTAAAAGATAAAAAATCTAATATGATTATTATGATTTCACATCGTTTAGGATTTTGTGATTATTCAGATAAAATATTAGTATTAGATAAAAATGGTTATGTAGAATATGGTAATAAAGAAGAGTTATTAAATTTAAAAGCTTTATTTTATTTAATGTATACAAAGTATTATGATTTTGATGAAGAAGAAACCATATAACATTGACATAAAATGTTTATATTGTTAGAGTTAAAAATAATGTTTGAATTATAATGCTATGTAAAAATTATTCATACTAGTGTTTGATATTTTGTGAGTATGCTAATATCTGTAAAAGATTGTTTCTTTTTTATATTTTCATTAAATTAGATTTAAAAAATTGGCAATTTCAGATCCTTTTCAGTAAAATTTATAATGTAAGTGTGTATGATAAGACATCTTGAAATATAGATGTCTTTTTTAAAATAAAAATAGATAATAAATATTCATTTAAAATTGGTTTTAAGAAGGGAAGATTATGTAAAAATATAGTATAAATTTATTTATCATAATGTTATTAAATAAAAAAATTGATGTTAGTTCATAATCAATTAAAACATTTATGAACAATTTATATAATATGAGGAAGGCTAATATGAAATTATTAAATATTGATTATCAAATCGGTAGATATTCTATTGAGGTAAACAATTGCATTGAATATAACATAGCAGGGTTTGAGCGTTCAAATGGACACAAAAATCTAAAATCAAGAATCAAAGTAGCCTAATTCAATGAAAAGAGCCAAT
>CANQVW010000030.1 GCA_947627395.1 uncultured Bacilli bacterium
ACCACGATACATCCCTCTATCACCAACTAATATAAATCTATTAAGATTTAGATTATGAATAGTTTTACTTAATGCATTTGAAAATAATTTATTATGACCAATACAATCAGGATCACCCTCTTGAAAAGAGATAAAAGTCAAGGCAAAGATTAAAAAAAATAAAATATTTTTTTTGAGTATTTTTTAGTTGATTTTAAAGAAAAAATAGACAAAATGCCTATTTTAAGTAAGATATATATAAAAAGTACTTGTTTTTTGATTAAGATATACGTACATAATTTTACCAAGATTTTGTGAGGGTTAAGTGGCAAAGTCGGGAGTAGTCAACGCTTGATTTACAGAGTAATTTTGTGATATAATTACAACAAATAAATAGAAAATTATGAGGAGAAATTCATGGCAAATAAAGCATTAAAATTTTTGTTTTACATCAACTGTTTATTGTTGCTGTTGGTAATAGGAATATTTTTTGGATTATATTTTCAGTCTCAATCCGCTTACGCTGTTACAAACGAAACATACACAACTATTTTATCTCAGCAAGATAGTGACATAAGATTAACCAATAATATTTTTGAAAATTACACACAAACAAGCCTAAGAGAAGAATATAATGATAAAACCATATTAGATCAGTTAAAAGAAAGTAATGAAATTACAACAGATGAATATGAAAGAGCTATTGATGTGCTTAATGGAAATACAAAATTTACGTCGAAAAGAGAATTCTCCACCAAGTTTGAAAATGACAATAAAATAGATCAAGTTGGAGATATTGCAAAATATTCTCAAAATGAGTTAAATTGCATTTGGCCTGCCAGCGAAATTATTTTAACAGGCATTTATGGGATGCCAGACTATATTTTTAATGTTTTTGTTGAAGCAAATGAAACAACTAATGATTTGCCTTATATCTTATTTTCGCAAAATCACGGATATTATTCACATTGGTTTGAAAAATATCAGTTAAAAAAAGGGTGGAACAAATTGATTTTTCCAACTTTTGGCCTTAAATTAGTTGAGGATAATGAAATAATAGGCGGGGCAGTGTATCTGTGTAACCCTTATGTTCCAGAAGAGCAAGGTGAAGTAAATGTTTACATAGAAGGCGGTGATTATTATCCAATTTTTAGAAAAGGTGGAAACGAAAAGGAATTTTTGAACTTTCTTAAAGAATATGAAACAATGCGAAAGTCGAAAAATTTGCTGGACATGGCAGAACTTGTCACTGATCACGCAATAATATCTACAACATCCTCTTCACTTTATGATGTTTATTTTAACAATAATGTTATCACTCCAAGTGAAAACTTAAATCTTTGGGGAAATTATTTTACAACAATTTTTGAACTTAATGGCATTCCAACAAGCGATAATTCTAACCTTGATGTGCCATATGACAAACGAAATGACTATGTTAAGATAAATTTTAGATATATGACCTATTATCAAGGATCTGGTGCATATTCGTATTCTTATCACATTGGTTGGTATTATGAACATTACTGGTTTGCCAATTTTTATAATGCTTTAAGCCCAATTAAAGATCATAAACTCAGCGAACATTTAATATTTGGAGTTGGACATGAACTTGGTCACGCACTTGACAATGAGCCTAGAAAAATAAATGAAACAACCAACAATTTTACTGCCGCGATGGCATATTTCAAGATTGTTGGAATGCCACATTATGAACAATATCAACCTTTTGAAAAAACGTTTAAAGCTCTTTCAAATGATTACATGTTAAACTATAAAGCGTATGATGATGGACAAATTATGTATACAAAAAAAGATTATCCTTCCAATTATGACCACAATTATTTGATTTGGTGGGATTTGGAGGCCGTTTTCCCGGGATTTTGGGCCAGATTAAATAATTATTTTAGAAAACCACTAAAAGCAGGCCTGACAACAACAGAACTTTATGTTTATTATTCATCTCTTGCAACAGGAGTTGACCTTTCAAATTATTATGAGAGATGGGGTTTTTATTATGGAAAATCATCTAATGTAAGCGGACGATTTATTTATACTAAATCTTCAAATGAATTTAAAGAAGCAATGCAAGAAGCCTTAGACAAGCAGCAAATTTCAAAGCATTATGATCATTTTTGGTATGTTGATGATGCGCAGTATAACTTTATGTTGGCACATGAAAATGTAGCACAAGAGGATAGAGTGTATAAAAATGGAAAACCAACTATAACCAAAATACTACATTCTAACAACGAGCATACAATTTTTATAAATAGCAACAAAGATGCATATCATTTAGGCTATGAAGTTTTAAGCAAAATTAATGATGAGGATTGGAAAATTGTAGGCTTTACATACACATCCACTTTTGTTGATCAACATTATTATACCTCCACCCCAACTTATAAGGTATTAGCAGTAAATAGATTTTTTGAAACATCAGATGAAAGTGATCCAGAATCTAAAGTTGTAGTTGCAAGCCCTTATGTATGTAAAGTTAACGGTGTTTTCTATGATGACCTTTCAACTGCAATTACCAATGCGGAAAATAATAGTACAATTTTTTTACTAAATGATTGTACTGTGAATTCCAAGTATATTGTTAAAAATTTAACTTTGCAAATAGATGATAGTGTCAATAACGACATTTACATTTATAGCTCTGGTACAACATCTATGTTTGTGGTGCAATCATATTTTTCAATAATTGGCAAAGATAATGCAAAAATTATTTTTGATGGCAGCAATTGTAAAGCTGGAAACCCTGCAATTTATGGAACAAGCGATAAAATTATAATTAAAAATGCAATTTTCCGCAATTTTAATACTATATTTTTGGCGGGAGCTGTTTATTCAATGGGATCGGATTTGGAAATTTATAATACTTCTTTTGATGCTTGCAATTCGGCAAAAAATGATGCTGCTATTTATGCTAGTAAAACACTTAAATTGGATAATTGTACTTTTTCAAATAATTTATTGGATGTTTATGTTTCAAACTTGGAAAACTTAATGTTTGGAAACCAATTCAGCAAATTGACCCTTGGTTTTAATGAATTTGAAGGTGAAAAAACCATTATTGTAGAGGAAAATGCAAGGGAAATTGCGGAAAAAATTGAAATTAAAACGAATGGCTACACAACCATAATTAGTGAAAACCAAATTATTGTTAAGCCACTTTCTTTTCATTTGAAGTTTCATTTTAAAAGCTATTCTTTTGAATATTTCACAAACGACATTACATTCATTTTTGGTGATGAAGATTTTGCATATAATTTAATGGAAAATCAATATGTTGAATACGAAGAACGTACGAGTGGAAAAAAATATAAAACAGGCGATAAAATTATCATTGATAAGAACATGGAGTTTGATACTGAAATTAAAGATAAACTTTTTTTAAAGATTTTTTATAAAAATGATCAAAATTTAACTTATTATGCTTATCAAGAAGAAGTTTATCTTCCAACCATTGATAAAATGCAAAATAAAGTTTTTGCATATAAAGATGGTGATATAATTTATAATTCAGGGCAAATTTATACGTTAGAATCTAACAGCATATTAGTTGCAATTTATTTAGGTAATTTGACATATAGATATATTGTTAAAGACGAAGTTTACAGTGTAGGTTATGGCAATTATGGGCAAAATATTTAACTTTTAAAATTAAAAGAAGAGGGCTTTTTGGGATGGAAAAGTAATACACAAATCGTATCTGATAATGTTATTTTAAAGAATGATGTGGACTTTATTGCATTATTCAAAGAAGAGCAGTCTAATATTTACGATCTTGACAAGTGTGAAATTCATATTATTGGAACATACAGTTACTGTGGCAGTGACATACAGCCAGAGATAGTGGTGTATTTTAATGGACTTGTTGTTCCAGAAAATTGTTACTCAATTTATTATTCAAATAATATTTCAGCATCGACACAGGCAATGGTTACGATAACAGCCGTGGATAGTTTGTCGATGGGAAGTAAAACTCAAATGTTTACAATTCATCCAAAACAGCTTGAAGAAAATGATGTAAACATAACAGGGCTTCAAAATTTTGTTTATAATGGGACTCAAACAAAGCAAAGTCTATTATTTTCTTACGAGGACAAAAACATTGAAACATTCTCCATTCAATATATCGGCGACAGAATAAATGCAGGCAATGTGCAAATAAAAATTACTTTTTTTGGAAACTACGCAGGTGATATTGATTTAGAATATACGATATTGAAAGCAGAAAGAGAAAACTTTAAAGTTTTAATAGAGGATTGGGTTTATGGGCAGAGTGGTGCTAGCCCACGTGTAGAAAATGTTGGAGAACAGGCCATAGTATCATATTCATATTCAACAGAAGAAAATGGCAATTTTGTCTCAAGCAAACCAACAAAGGCAGGAACCTATTGGGTAAAGGCAGTGATAGAGCAATCAAGAAACTATAATTCAGCTGAAGACAAAGTATCGTTTATTATTGTAAAAGCTGATCATCCAGTTCAAATGCCAGATAAGACAATGATAATCAGCAGAAAGACAAAGACTTTACAAGATGTTATACTTACTGATGCGGGTTGGCAATGGGAAACGCCAAATACACAAATTAGTGCAGAAATAACAACAGCTTGGGTAATTTATATTGACACTGAAAATTATGAACACTATCGTATTGAAATCACATTAATAAAGGAAGATCCTAAGGATGTTTCAAAGTTAAGCGTTAATCTTGAGGTTAAAACTTTTGTTTATAATGGAACTGAAAGAACTCCAAAAGTTATTGCAAAAGATGGTGATATCACACTTACTTCAGGAATTGATTATGATGTTCAATACCAAAACAACAAAAATGCTGGTCAAGGTAAGGTTATTGTGACTTTCAAAAATGATTACACTGGCTCAATCATACTTGTTTTTGCAATTTCGCAAGCAGAAAAACCGAGCGTGGATAACACAACAATTCTAGTTAACCATAAAGTTGCGAAATTGTCGGATATACAGCTTTCAAACGGATTTGTTTGGGAAAATGAAAATATGGAAATTACTTCGAACAGAATGACGGCAAAAGGAATTTACGTAGGTGATGATGCTGATAACTATGTAACTAAAGAAATTTATTTTGAAATTATTATTGATATGCCACAAAATGAACCAAAAACAAATAGTTTAATTTGGCTTGCAATAGTTGTACTTGTTGGCATTTTACTTGTTGCATGTAGTGTCTATGCGATTGTAAGATGTAAAAGAAAAAACAGTTGAAAAATCTATAGCAAATGTTGCTAAAAACATTTTTATATGTGTTTTATTTTCGATTAAAATCTTTTTAAAACACGAGTGGAATACATACACATTGGAAAGAAATTTATTAAGTTTTGTTAGTTGACACGAATTTTGACTATTATTAGTGTAGAAATAGTTGTCAAAAGTCGTTTGAAAAAAATACTTTGATTGTAATTTGGATTGTGATGATGTAGTAGATTATCTTTATTTTTGTATTGACTTTATTAATAAAATAAAAATTAAAGAAATTGGATATGTAGATTTATTAAAAATATGTTATAAACAAATTATAGTAAATTCTAATAAAATTCATTGCAAGTATTATTATAAACTTATAGATTTAAGAGAATTAATGATTAACTCAAGAAAACTTACGAATTTTAATTTTCAAAATATTGACCATATATTAAATGAATTAAATAGTGAATTGGAGAAAAGCGAAGAATTAGCAACTTTTGAATTCCCCCAAAAATCAATTAATGCATTCGATTATTTAAGATATGAGGAAAATTTAAAATATAGTTGTTTAAGTGACATTAATAAATTTTATCATCTTTTTAAAAATTTACCACCAATATATTCATGTACTTTATGTTATGAAATTAATGAATGTAATTTTTTACCTAAAATTTCGTGCATTATGTTTACAAAAATAATAAAAAATTGCTTTATCGAACCATTTTTTAAAAATTTCAAACTTAATGATGATGTTAAGAAAAATATTGAATCCATATTTTCACTCAGTGAATTTATTGATAAAGATGATGTTGACGTAATTGTCAATTCTTTTATATCAATCGTTAATTGCGATAAAAATTATATACCTAGTGTAAATTATATAATTATTAAATTTGAAAAATCACTAAGATATTATTTTGAGACACACAATATTACTGTGATTAGATGTGACAATAGTGGAGATAAAATTGAACTTAATGATATTTTTAATAATCCTAAACACATTTATCAAAATGAATTGATAAAAGTTATAGGGGAGAATTTGTTCTATACATATAAGTTCTTTTTAATTGACTCGAATGGCTTTAATTTGCGAAATATACTTGCCCATGGTCCTGAAAATATTGAATTGATGTGTTATGACGTTATGTTTTATACTGTTTTTTAATATTTAAATTATATACCATGTCAATCCCTAAAAAATAGATCTTCAAAAAGTGATTCATGTGAATGATCTAATATACACACAAAATTTACACAATGTTCAAATTTTAAAGAACTAATCTTATAGGCATTGTTGATGATAGTTTTGAATTTATACGATTTTGTTCATTCATCCATAATTTCAGAGTTTAAATGAAAATATGTTATTTATTAAAATTTTTATTTAACTATTGTGGACACCAATTTATTTTTTATATGTCTATAATTTTACTGCGCTTTTGAGTTTCATTTATATATGTTTAATACAATATATTATATAAATAGTTTTAACTCTTTAATTTATTAAAATATCTTTTTAAACATTTGAATGATTAGAAAAAACTTTTACACTATCAAAAATTTTTAATTAATTTTGAATAATCCACTAAAATAATGAAAAGTTAACATTATTTAAAATAATTAGTAATGAATTGATGAAATTTAATATATTAATTCTATAAAACAATAACAAAAAGTAAAAGTTAATACATTTTTCATTGACAATTGTAAGATAACATGGTAGAATTTGCTTATAAGTAATGAATATTAAATATATTATATGTTGGTTATTCATAAGAAAGAAGGTATATAAATGATAGCTGGTATTGATAATACTCCGTATGGTAACATCTATTATGAAGAAGGGTTTTTCTCAGGTAAGAAGAAGGTTTTTATTAACAATCAAGAGTTAGAAAAAGTAAATAAGTTAAATTTTATTTATCATGCTCCAGAAGGAGATATTCCTGTAAGATTAAAAGGTAATTATCTCTTGGGTGTTAAATTGTTTTTTAATAATGATAATTCTACCGGAATTGAAGTGATTCCTCATATTACATGGTATGAAATACTTATAGCTGTTTTTATGCTTGTATTTGGTCTTGTATGGGGAAATGTTCCGCAATTAGTTGTAATTATTCCTCTTATTGGTGGTATTATTGGTGTGTGTATTGCAGTTATAACTACAATTTTTGCTGTGTTTTTTATGCGAAAAGTAAACCATCCATTATATAAAGTGTTAATTGGTTTAGCTGGCTTTGTATGTATGTTTTTAATATTACTTGCAGTAGGATTAGTATTTGTCATGATTTTAGCTGCACTACAAAAATAATTTAATATTTACTATGTCGTAACATAAAGCTTTAGAACTTGTAATATTTGCTTTTCTAAAGCTTTTTAATTTACACAAACAACACAAATTAATTGTTTTATTTATTCATTTTAAATAGATTTAGAATATTTCAAAAATAAATTATTACCTTATTGACTTTAATTTATATTTTATTATATAATTATCTAAAGGAATAAAACAATGAATGATTTTTCAAAATATAAAACAACTCATACTTATTATGGAGGATCTGAGAGAAAAATAGGAATAATCATAGATCATAATGAATAATATGATTAAATTCCAAAAATACGCAAATTTTGGAAATAAAATCTATAACCATGTATCAGAATATCTAGGATCTCATATTTATCAATTATTAGGATTGAATACTCAAAAAACAATTTTAGGAATGTATCAAAATGAAGAAGTAGTTCTTTGTAAAAACTTTTGTTCAAGTGAGGATATATTTGTACCATTTAATGATGTTGGGGAGAGTACACTAGAACATGACAAAGAAAGTTATCAATATACCTATACAGATATCATGAAAATGTTACAGGATAATTCTAAATTAACAAATGTAAATGAAACCATTAGAATATTTTGGGAAATGTTTATTGTAGATGCACTCATTGGTAATTTTGATCGACATGGAAGTAATTGGGGATTTATCAAAAACAATAACAAATATAAACTAGCCCCCATATTTGATAATGGGTCTTGTTTATATCCTCAAATAATAGATGAAAACACAATGATTGAAATCATGAATTCCTAAGAAGAAACAAATAAAAGAATATATGAATTTCCTACATCACAAATCAAACTAAATCATAAAAAAAGTTCATATTATGAAGTTATCAATAGTTTGTCATTTAAAGAATGTAATGAAGCATTAATAACTATTTGTAATAAGTATAATAAAAACCAAATAGAAGAATTGATTGATAACACTTGTTTTATATCACAAATTCATAAAAACTTTTATAAATCTATGATCAATCAAAGATATGAAAAAATATTATATCAACCATTTCTAAAATTAAAGGTGAAGAACAATGAATGAAATAAAAACAAGTGGAATCATTTGTTTAAAAGATGAATATGATTTTGAATATAAAATCTCTGATATTGATTATATAGAATATAATCAACAAGAATATACATATTTATTTTATCCTAAATATCATGTCATTGAATTATTGAAGCCTAATTTATTTCAAGGAATTCCAGGATTAGATTTAGATTTAAAATTAAAATGCTACGAAAGAAAAAATTGAACACCAGTATTTATATCAGAGCGTACACCAAGTGAAAACCGTGTTGATTTATGGGAATTATTAGATAAATACAATATGAAATCATTGAATAGATTAGAAAATCATCATAGATGATCATAATAGAAAGTATTATTATGATTTATTAATGCCTATTTATATCAAACAATATAGTTATAAAAGAAAACAAATCAATCAAGGAATTACAAAAGCTAAAGATAATCATATTTATAAAGGAAGAAAAAGAATATCTATTGATCCTTTACTTTTTGAGAAATTAGTAAAAGAGTATAATAATCATCAAATATCCATTGATGAAGTCATAAAAATACTGAATATCAGTAAGTCTACTTTTTTTTAGAAGAGTAAAAAGTTTTGATAAAAATTAGAAAAGGAGAAGAGCTATATGAAATATCAAATACAAACTGCTAAACAAGAAGATTTAAGAAAGATGTGCAAGCTTTGGAATGAAGTTGTACAAGAAGAATATTTTTTAAAACCCTTTGAAGAAAAAGAGTATGAAAATTATTTATTAACCAATCCTGACTTTTCATATGATAGTACTTTTGTTATTTATGAAAATCAAACATTGATTGCTTTCGCAATTGGTTATTTAAGAAAAAGATTTATCGATAACCCAAATGTTGCTGGAATTATTAATAGTATTATTGTGAAAAAAGAATATCGAAAACAAGGAATAGGTTCCATGTTATTAACAAAATTAGAAGAATATTTCAAAGAACAAGGAAGAAAGAAAGTAGCAGCAGCTTATTTCTTACCTTCATGTTACCCATGGTATATACCAAACACAAACAAACATGACCACCCATGTGCCCCAGGAATTAGAATCAATTCTCGTGAATATTTCTTCTACTTACATAGAGGATATGAACCTTATAATTATTGTGATGCCTTTCACTTAGATTTAGAAAACTATGAAATTAGTGACAGCATTAAAAAAATCATGGAAGAAGCAGGAAAAGATCATATTACTATTGAACTTTATGATCCAAATAAGCATACAGGATTAGATGAATTTTATCGTAAATTAAACATTTATGATTTTGAAAAAGTCATTAAAGAAAATCTATCTTTAGAAAAACCTTATCCATTCTTAGTTGTTGCGAAAGAAAACCAAGTCGTAGGATGGACTGGCGCAATGTGGAATGAAGAAAGTGGAAGAGGACACTTTGATGGTATCGCCATCTTAGAAGAAGTAAGAGGCAGAGGATTAGGAAAAGCTTTATTTTCCCATTTAGCGTACTATAATAAAATGCATGGAGCAAAATTCATGACATTTTATACAGGATTAACCAATCATGCAAGATATATTTATATGGGTGCGGGATTTAAAATCATTATGTCCTATGCAAGTATGGGAAAAACTTTCAAATAAAATGAAAAATTCAAATAAATTGAATTATAAAAATGTTTAAATAAATAAAAACATGCATAAAATAATAATATCAAATGAAAGGAAAAACATAAATCATTATGTCAAAACATAATATTTTATGTTATCTAAATAAATGAATAAAAAATTAAAAGCATTTAAAATTTGTTTACCAATATGTATTGTTTTACTCATTGCGCTTGTTTTAACCTTTTTCCTAAGTGCACAATATGTTAGTGATGGAACTTTAGAAAAGGGACTTCAAGTTGTTTTCACTGTGATTGTATCTATTTTTCCCATCATTGTTCTTATTCCAATTTGTGTAGCTTTAGGAATTATTGAAATTTGCTTATGTGTAAAAGAAAATCCCAAAGGAAGTCTCATTGCTTCTTTAGTCTTTCTTTCTTTATTAATTCCAGTGTTTATTTTTTATGTTTATATGACATTAAGTATACTTTATGAATTGATTTATGTCGTTTTACTCACTATTGTTACAACCATTCTATTTATTGTAACATGGATTCTTTCTTGTATCCTTGTTGGAAATGTATCTAAAAAACTTTAATAAATTTAAAAATAATGTTTTTTTCTTTCATTTTTTGTGATAAAATAGTTCTAAATATCGAAGTTGTATCATATATATATATTATGTCAACGATACGATTATATTGTTAATATGATATGAAAGGAAAACATGAAAAATAAATTTAAAAAAATATTGTATCCTAATCTTATTTTTGCAACCATTTTTTTCATAGTCAGCTTCACATTACTCATTTTAATCTTTATCTTTCATTTAGAAAATAATTTCTTATCTTATGCAGTTTATCCATGTTGTGTATATTCCTTAGTTTTTTTTATCGCTTGGATGGTTAAACTTATACAGTATAGTAAACAAAAATGGAAGAATTCAAAGTATTATCATTTTTATCATGAACATTTTGATCTTATTACAAAAATCCTTTTAGTATGTTCACTTTCTATAAATATGATTTATGGAATTTTTGAGCTTACCACAGGAATCTATTTTTTGTCGACATGGTTTATTACTTTAGCAATTTATTACTTATTACTTTGTTTTATGAAAACTTTTCTCATATTTAGTGTTAAAAGTAAAAACTTTGGAGAAAACAAACCCAAAGAATATCAACGGCTTCGTAACATTGGTATTTTCATGTTGTTTTTAAATGTATTATTATTAGGAATGATTATTCTAATCATTGTACAAAATAGAAATATTACCTATCAAGGATTTTTGATTTATATTGTTGCTCTTTATGATTTTTACTTAATCATTAATGCTATAATACGTGTCATTAAATATCGTAAAAAAAGTAGCCCAATACTAATGGCAAGTAAATGCATTAATTTAACTGTTGCAATGATTTCTATGATATCTTTAAGTGTTGCTTTGATTAGTCAATTTGGTGATCAAGATGATGTGCTTTTTAAAGGGGAAATGATTACAGCATTGGGTTGTGTTGCTGTTATTATCAATACGACAATGTCGATTTTAATGATTGTGAAATCTGTTCAATATTTTAAGAATCAATCTGTAGAAGAAGATGAAGTTGATCTACAAGCGTTATTATAAATGCCATTTTATTCTTTGGAATAAAGTGGTGTTTTTTTTTATGAAATAAAAAAAGAAACAATTGAAAAAAATGGAAAAATTTGGTAAAATAAGAAATAACATATGTGAAAATGATTTTATGGAAAGGAATATTATGGGAAGAAAATATTTAGATATAAATGTTTATGATGCCACGATGGAGCGTATTAAATATATATTTGATGAATTTCCCAATATATATATTGCTTTTTCAGGTGGTAAGGACAGTGGATTATTACTAAATCTTATGATTGATTATATGAAGAAAAATCAAATCAAAAGAAAAATAGGATTATTTCATCAAGATTTTGAAGCTCAATATTTAAATACAACAGAATATGTAACGAAAATGTTTGAAGAAAACTTAGAATATATAGAACCTTTTTGGGTATGTTTACCCATGGCAGCCAAAACCCCCATGTCCAATTATGAATTATATTGGTATCCATGGGATGATAAAAAGGAAGAATTATGGGTGCGTCCTATGCCTCCTATGGATTACGTTATTCGTTTAAATCATAATCCCCTTTCTTATTATGAATATAAAATGCCACAAGAGGATTTGTTTAAGAAATTTTCTCGATGGTACAGAAAATATAAAGGTGGAGGAAAAACGATTTGTCTACTTGGAACTAGAGCTGACGAATCTTTGATTCGTTATTCATCAGTGGTCAATAAAAAGAATGCATATGATGGAAAAATATGGATTACATCCACATACATTAATGTATTTCATGGAACTCCATTATATGATTGGACAGCAGAAGATGTTTGGATTGCCAATGGTAAATTTCATTATCCATACAACCATTTATATGATTTATTTTATAAAGCAGGTTTAACAGTGAATCAAATGAGGGTTGCTTCCCCCTTTAATGAGTGGGCAGTACAAAGTTTAAACATTTATCGCGTGATTGAACCACAAACATGGGTAAAATTGGTAGGTAGAATTCAAGGTGCGAACTTCACTTCAATTTATGGTAAAACCAAAGCCATGGGATATCGAAAAATTACTCTTCCCCCTGGATATACATGGAAAAAATATACGCAATTTCTATTAGAAACTCTCCCGGTAGAAACAAGAAAAATATATCAAAGAAAATTTCGTAAGTCTGTAAAGTTTTGGCATGAAGTAGGTGGAGGACTTCCTGAATATGTCATTGAAGAAATTAAAAGTAAAGGATACAAAATCAAAAGAAATGGAACGTCTCCTTATACCAAAGATGGTAAATGTAAAATTATTTTTAAACAAGATATTCCAGATGATACAGATGATGTTAAATCTACGGTAAGTATTCCATCATGGAAAAGAATGTGCTATTGTATATTAAAAAATGATCACCTGTGTCGTTTCATGGGATTTGGTATGACAAAAGATCAAAGTGAAAGAATAAAATTCTTGAAAGAAAAATATAAGGAAATTAGTGAGGAAAAGATTGATGAATAGTATAATCGCTTCATATGTAAATGAAATAAAAAAAGAACTGGATAAATGTTTAACAGTTGAAGAAAAAATTGAACAATTGAATGCGATTCGATCGGAATTACATGCAATCTCACCTTTCAAAAATCAACCAGTGGATTGTGTCTTATGGATCTCTAATCAAAACGTGCATGCAAATACATGGAATCCAAATCATGTTGCTCCACCTGAAATGAAACTTTTATATACATCCATTGAATGTGATGGATATACACAACCCATTGTCACTGGAAAAATGGAAGAAACAGGATATGAAATTGTGGATGGATATCATAGAAATTTAATTTTAAAACATTATCCAGACATCTATGAGAGAACACAAGGATATCTTCCTGTTGTTATGATTAATAAAGAAAAAAGTGACCGCATCGCATCCACCATTCGCCATAATCGTGCTAGAGGATCTCATGAAGTAGATTTAATGGGAAATATTATGCGTGAACTACATGATTTAGGTCGCTCAGATGAGTGGATTTCTTTGCATCTTGGAATGGATAAAGATGAAATTCTTCGTTTAAAACAAATCACAGGACTTGCGGAATTATTTAGAGAAAAAGAATTTAGTTGTGCTTGGGATCGTGAAGATTCAGAAAATCAAGATGAAGAAGTTGTACAGGGAATGAAGGAAGAATCAGAAGATTTGAATAAAAATAATTTTAAGTGAATTTAGTGTAAAATTCTAAAAAAGAGGAGGATGAAGGAATGACACAAGTAGAAAAAGTCATGGACTTATTAAAAAAAGCTCACGAACCAGAAATTGAAATTGTGAAAGTGACAGCTTATGGTTATCAATTTAATTATGAAACAGATGTTATTGGATGTGTATCTAAATATTGGTATGGAAAACATGAAGTCATTGAACATATTGC
>CANQVW010000031.1 GCA_947627395.1 uncultured Bacilli bacterium
GTACATCACTTGCTAAACCGATAGCAATAGCATGATAAGCAGGAACTTGTAAAAAAGTCATTAAAACAGGGCCAATGACTGCTGCAGCACTCATTCCAGCAAATCCTGTACCAACCCCCGCGCCTAAAGAAGCAAGAAAGCAAACGACTATTTTAATCCATATATCCATTTTATTCTCTTTCTAGGTAATTCGTTATGAAAAATAACGATGCCATAATTTATCAAAATATTGCTTTAAAAATAAAATATCTTCTTCTTTTAATGGTGGTGTTTGAGGATATTGATTTAAAACTTCAGATATTTGAATTTTTGATTCATCAAAACAAACATCTGTGAAAAGTAAATCACTTTTTAACTCAAACTCTTCATCAGTCATGTTACATTCTAAGCGATAACAAGATTCAACTTGGTGATATAAGCGACATATTAAAATAGATACATCTTGAATATCCAATAAATTAAGATCCTCTTTTTGGTATTCTTCAAAAAATCTTTGAATAACTTGAATTTGTTCATAAGGTAAAGTAGTTAAATCTTTTCCTAAAATTTTTTCAATGATTTTATATCGAAAAGATGGAACCGTTAAACCTTTTTCTTGCAATAATTTTTGAAAATAAAGATATCCTTGATTTGCATAAGGAATGTACGTTAAATAATCAATAGTTGAATAAAAATTTCCTTCATCATGGTCATAAGAAGATCTATTATGCCAAAAAACAGAATATTCGATACTGCTTTGTGCACGATTCCAACATAAAGTAGCGATTCCACCTCGAGCTGTAATCGGCATTGAATCTAAAACACCTAATCCATGATTATATAGTAATATTGAATATAAATCATCCAAACGAACTTGATAATTTGAAAGATCTTGATTTGTAATGGAAAACATTTCTTCTTCAGTCATTAAATTCATTGATTGAGATTGTAAGATACTATTTTTATTTTGATTAGTTTGATTCCATTTTTGATCTACAAATTCAAATAGTTGATCCTTTTCTTCATTATATACATATAACCTTTTTCCAATTTTAAAATATTTCATGAGTCCTCCCCCTATTTTAGTCTTGTTTCTATGTGAGATAGATATAGTATAACATTCAAATTCTTTAAAATCAACTTTTTTTAAAGTCTTAATTCTTTAATTCTCTTTTTTTGACTTTTTCAAAAAATAATGATAAAATAATAAAAGCATATCGATACATAGGAGAAAGTTATGAAGAAAAAGGAAGTATACAAAGAAAGAATGGCTGCATTAAAACAAAATGCAACCAAAAAATATACCAACGAAAGATTTTTAGAAAAGCGCAAGGAAGAAGACCATAAAGTTAAAATTGAAGTTGTTCTCCCTCAGGATTTTGAACTTTTTGATCCTTTAGCCCCAACAAAATATGGAATGTTGAACCCTGAAATATATCGTTATATTGAGGAACAAGTTTATTTTGTTCCATCTGAATATGATATTGTGATTCATTTCAGTGGAAAAAAACTTTTGCCGAATGAACAAGATTTGGTAAGAAAAGCTTTACAAGATCATTACAATTTACAAGTTTATGATAAATTAGACGATATTCGTCGTAATCGCTTGCTTGGAATCTTCTTATTAATTTTCGGATCTATTGCTTTAGCATTGTATTTTTTCATGACACTTCGTAATCATAATTTTGTTTTACTTGAAATTATAAGTATCGTAGGTACATTTTCAGTTTGGGAATCAGTAAATTGTTGGTTAATACAGGGGCATGAGCGTCGTGTTGATTTACATAATGCTTTACAAATGGCTTTGGTTCAAGTGAGTTTTCATAATTTAACAGATAAAACAGAATAAAGCTTTTAAAATCTCAAATCACTTGAGATTTTTTATTTTACATTATTAACTGATTTTTTCTTGGATATTTTTCAAAATATTTAAATTTTTTTAGTATTCTTATCATCATTGTTGTATAATGCCATTTTTTATAATATTTCTTGTCCTTTTAACAAAAATGCTTCTACTTTTTCACTTTAAATTTACTTCTTTTTTATAATTTACTTTCTTTGAATAATTAAATTACTTAAATATTTTTCTTATAAATTATTTAATTAAAATTAAAGATAAATTCTAGCGAATTTGAAAAATATCATAAACATTCATATCAAATGATTGTTTTTTAGTACAGTTTCTTTTAAAGTTAATAAATTCTCTATTATTCTAGATTATCTAAAAAAATAACTTAAATTCAGTGTAAAACAAAAGAGTTAACCAATAAGATTAACTCTTTCACATTTTTTGCTTCATGCTTTTTTTGGTAATTTGTTGTGATAGCAACTTTTCGCATTTTGCTCATAAATTTTACCTTATTGAAACAAATGTTCCAAATTCCGTCACAACTATTTGTATCCATTGGGAGTGATTCGTAAGGTCTTTCCATTTCAACCACTTTAATATACAGTTTAGCTGCTTTTTTCATCTCACAAACTTATATACCATTGTGTTTCTTATTGCAAATTATGAAAAAATTTAATATTTACAAGTCATATATTATTTCCGTCACTGTTTTTTCCTATATCTTACAATAAAGAAAACAATTCCTCCAAAGAGTAAAGCGGCAGTTGGAACGACCATTGCTAACCAAATCAAACTTCCTTGATTTGAAGTATTTGATAAATTTGGTTGTTCTTCAATAATAATCTCAAAAATAAACTCTGTTGTTTTATAACTACTTGCATCCTCGCCCGTGTAAATAGCTTTTGCTGTTATCTTATCTTCCCTAATTTCCATATCTTCATTTTCCCAAATAAATCCATCTGGAAGAGAAATTTCGGACAATTTAATGGCTTTTTTATTGTGATAAATTGTTGTATTCACACTTGGCTTTTCAGCTTGCGAAATTGTGAAATCGAATTCTTTTGTTCCAACATAATCATTCTTGAAAGTAACAATCACTTTGCCCTGACCAGCAAATTTGTTGTTCTCATATCGAACATCATAATCTACCCCCAGGGTAAGTGTCATTTCCCCATCCTTTGCAATAATTTTTGGAGTCTTTTCTTTTCCATCATATACAAAAGGTTCAACTTCAATATTTACACTCAACTGTGAAACTTCTTTCCTTGGTTCTTTTGTTAATGTAATTTGAATTGTATAATGTTCATAATTTTCTTTATCACAATAAACCGCACAGGCTGTCATAGATTCTGCACTAATTTTTGTACTCGGATTTTCCCATGTCCAGCCATCAATAAGAAGCACAGATTCCAAGGTTTCTATCTTTCTTCCTACCATCATTTCTGTGCTTGGCATAGGCTCTGGATGATCGGCTTTTTTAATGGTAAATGTTGTTTTTGCCTCAGCTGAGTTATAGTTTTGTGACTGTTCAACTACTGCTTTTATCCAATAATTGCCTGCTTTCGTTGGCTTATTTTCTGTGTAAATACCATCTTGCTCATCCGAATAGGTATATGTTACCTTTGCTGCTTCAACTTGGCCTCTTATGGTTGGCTCTGGAGCGGTCTCACCAAAAGTCCATCCCTGTTGTGACACTTCAAAGCCTTCTATATTTGCTCTGTTAATTGTGAAATATATTATTCTTGTCCCTATGTATTTACTTTTTCCTCTAACAATTGCGCTTGCTATTCCAGCATTAATGTTTTCTTGATATTCAACCTCAAAATCTATATCTTTTAAAAGATTATATTCCCCATCTATAGCAATAACATTTGGCTCTTTTTTTAGACCATCGTATACAAATAAATCTTCTTCTAGGTTTAATGTTATTAAAGAAATATCTTTTTGTTCAGGTTCAATTTGACGAATGATTGTAACCATCATTTTTATGTTACCATAATTTTTCTTGTCTATTCCGTTATAAATGGCAATTGCTTGTGTTTTATCACTTGTTATTTCATAATTTTTTTGCCAAGACCAGTTGGGACCGAGGTTGATTTGATTTGAATTTTCTATATCCTTATCAACAATCATGGTGCTTTTTGGTTTTTCCTCGGGCCATCTTGCCTTTCGAATTTTAAAAGTTTGACTCGTTTGATTTATATAGTTTCCGCAGCCTTTAACAATCACTGTTGCATAGCCTGCAGCCGTATTTTTTTGAAAAGTTAATTCATAATCCTTGTGATTACTAAGTTCTTTGCCTTGATAGGTAACTATCACTCTTGGTTCAATTTCCTCGCCTGTATAAATATATTTACCCAAAATTTCTACATTGGCTTGTGAAATATCTATTTTTTCAGGTGGATTTTCATCAATTTTTTCAACATAAAATCCGCAATAAAGATTTTGATAAAAATCTGCATCTGGCCCTTCATATATAAGTGAAACTGGATATTCTGAACGCCCAATCTTTAGTTCTCGTTCCCCATCTATCCATCTCCAACCACTTGGAATAGGAATGTCATGCAACATCGTTATGTTATTATAAACGATAACCGTACCACTCATCCTGCCAGGTGGATATTTTCCCTTTGCAACTTCAAAATATGTGGTTCTTGTTCCTGAATATTCTCCTATGCCAGAAATCGTTATTGTGGCCTTTCCTATTGATGTATTATTCCAAACTGCTAATTCATAGTCCACGTCTTGCTCAAGAAGCTCTTCATCAAAATAGACTTCTATGTCTGGAATTAAATCTTTCCCTTTTTCATAAAAAACTAATCTATCTTCAATTTCTATCCTGGCATTTTCGAGATTTTTTCCTAAATCTTCTCCTCTATCAACAACATTTGTTATTGCTCTTATTCTTGCAACATAACCGTAATTTGAAGTGTCGGCATAATTATCGCTTTTTTTATAACTTTGCCATTGACCATTCTCATAGAAATAGGTCATATCATTAACCGAAGACCTATCACTTATGCATGAAGCCACAGGCTTGTTGTTTGCATCTTCACTACTGATAACAATCGAAAAATACTCACCTTGTTGCAAATTTACTGGATTGTCAAAGTCTATGGTATGATAGCCAGAAACATCAATATGTATGATTTTGCTTTCAACAACTAAGCCTTGCTCTGGGTTGTTTGCTTCATCATTTACATTACCTGGATTTGTGGTCAAGTTTCTATAAACTTCTACCTTTACGTCTATGTTGTTTAGATCTGTATATATTGTTGCAGCAGTAAGTTGCTCTTGTTTTGTTGATGTGGTAAGTTTTGCTTCATATATTGCTGCCTGTTTTTCAGCATTAGCACTTGTTTTAGACAGTGAAATTTGCCCATCATAGTGATAAATGTTCTGATAGTTTTCACGCATTGCCATATCTACAACATAAGGATGGTGAAAAGGTTCTTCGTATGACATATAAAAACAAGATACTCCATTTAGGTTATTGGAGCCATAACTTCCCCAACTGTTTTTCACAATCCAAGCACCATTGTTTGTTGGAATTCTTGGTGAAAAACCACTTCTATTTATATTATCATCCCAACCAACAATAAGTGACTCATGGTTTGTATTTGCACTACCGGAGTAATATTTTGATTCATATCGGGTTGGTGCGGCATAACTAAAGGACACTGCTCCATATTTCAAAATGGCACGTTTGATTTCGTTTGTTTCTTTTGCAATTTGAAAGTAATTTTGAACATAATATTTTGATTGCATAAGTTCGCCGTTCGCAGCATCAAGGTCATTTTCGGCTAGATATGCATTTTGTTCAACAAGTGCATAACCTTCTGTCATAGTATCATAGGCATTATATCCGACATCACCTGAATTCCACATTCCTGCAAGGCCAGCATCTTCTGTAGTTAAATATAGTGGATCATGTAAGCCATCCCTATTAAAGCGAGCATACGCAAGTACTCTTTCGTCAAAATCAAGATTATTCTTTGTAGCAGTTTTATCAATTCCTTTACGCAAAATGTTTGACTCAACAGCACCGATTGTCGCAAAAGCCCAACAAATATTTCTTTGTCCTTGATTTCTAGTTGGAGTCACAATGTCATAATTTCTTCCATCATAGCTTGTTAATTTTTCTGCCCAAAAGTCAAGTTGATCATCACTTGCATTTCGAAGTTCGTCAATTGTTTGGGGTGCAGTCTGGGATAATGTTTCATTTGTTTGGTTTAAGTCACTTGCAAAAACGTTTGTTTGGTTATTATTTTCGACACAAAAAATGCTTATTGTTAAAAGTAATAATAAACACACTATGAAATAAAAATTTTTCTTTCTTTTATATGACACACATCGTGGAACTTTATTAGCGTTAATCATAACTTTACTCCCTATCAATTATAAGTAGTGTCAAATGAAAATAAATTTATTTTCATAAAATACTCTACCTTTTTTCAAATCATTTATAGTATTGTTTTTTGTAAAGAGAAAAAAGTAGATACCTTTACTATAATAATTCTGACAAATTTTACCCAAAAAGAAATATCTATCCACAAAATTATATCACAATTTTTAAATAATTTAAATCTTTTATCAAATAATCTTTTTTAAACTACAACTTATTTAGATTTCTTAACATTAATTTATTTTTAAATAAGGTAGTTTCTTATATACTAGTTTTAATCTAAAAAATGTTGTTACTTCAATTAAAAGTGAAAAAGATTTAATTGAGGAACCACTAAACGAAAAACAAACTAACACCATAGCATACTTGTTTGCGTTTTTATCAATCTAATTTTTTTAACATGGCATAAGAGTACCGTTTTGATACAATGTATGACGCAAATGCAAGCAGTCTATAGGCAAACAAAAAAGCCACAACCATTATTTTGGAGTGGCAAATGCTTTATCTACGAACCAAGAATATTTTTCTATCCTTTTAACGTGATTATAGAAACATTAAACTAGACATGGTTATAAATTATCATATAAAATACTTATTTCAATGACTTTTAGAATTTCATATCATTTAAATCAGTATTAAATTCTTTTGTTGCTTCAAGAATGACTTTATCACCAATTGTTGTGATTTTGAAATTTTTAAGCATTGGAAATTTTTCACTTTGAAATTTTTTCACCATTTCTTTTGCTTCTTGTTCTGTTGTCAATTCAAAAGTTTCAACTGTTTTTAGAAGTTTCATATTGTTTATCCTTTCTAAGCCAAGCAAATTATCTGTAGTAGTATGAAAATACATGGCAAGTATAGGAAGCATAGAAATGTCAGGGCAATTTACATCATTTTCCCATCGTGAAACAGTTTGAATTGAAACACCCATTTTATCTGCTAATTCTTCTTGGGTAATTCTCATAGCATTTCTTAATTCTTTAATTTTAGTACCTATTTTCATATATTTACCTCCATTTGACTCAATAATATTATACTAAAATCCTTTTAAAAATTTAATCACGTAGAACAATAAAAAAATTAACAAGTTTGTTAACTAACAATAAAATTATGTTTATTGTATCACCTTTTTTATGTTTTGCCTAATTATTCATTACATTTGTCATAATAATATCATAATAGTTTCAAAAAACAACCTTTCGTCTCTTATCGTCGCCAACCTAATTTAATGCATCAAAAAAAGATCTTAGAAATAATGCCTATTATGAGCTTAAGCTCATAATGTGAACCTTCTGACCATATTGTAAACTTTGTTCACAATGGGCACTTCCTAAGACTTAATTTTTTTTGAAAATATCTAGACGTTGTGTGTCGAACTCTACAAAAAAACAGACTGACACCATTGCAAACAAGTTTGCATTGCATACTTATTTACATTTGTATCAATCTGGTTCTTTCAATATGGCAAAAGAGTACCATTTTGATACAATGCACGCAGTTGCACGCAAGTGAACGCAAATGAACGCAGGCTAAAAGCAAACAAAAAGCATACAAAGTTATATTAAAGGATATGTGAATTTCTGTGGGATGACCATACACTTCTTTGAAAGAATTAAAACCCATATAAATTCACTGGGATCTTTTAACATCCTTTTTTATTATTTAACAAATTTATCAAAAACTTCTTTGACAAATTTTTTTTGATTTTCATCCATCATATCAAAAATGTTTTTGTCTTTTTTTAGAATTTTTGATTTAAATTTTTTTGCAAGTTCAACTTTGAAACCTATTTTTAACTCAATTTGATATTTTGTACAATATAATTCTATTTCTTTACAAATTAAATTATTTTTGTCGACTTCTTCTTCAAAATCATCATCGACGTTTTCTAACTTTGGCAAATACGAAGATATGGTTTTTATAAACTCATCAACTGGTAAAATGTCCTCAATTTCTGAATTTGGCTTATAATTATATAATGAAATAATTTTATCATTCATACCAGCATATAATTCTTTTTCAAGAGATTTTTTTAATTCTTGACCTGCCTTATCATCGTCAAGGATTACATAAGGATACTGACTACTCTCTATACATGATAACAAAGATAATATTGATTTTATACCTTTAACTCCATTGCTTGGTATAAAGACAATTTCTTTATTGGTTTTTAATATGGAACTACTAATTAAAGCATTTTTTATTAAAGACAAATAAATTTGATCACTTATTCCTTCTACTATTATAGGTATACAACCTTGCAATAAAGTATCAGACACACTTAATCCCAAAGCAGCAAATGCTGGATAAATTGAATTTGCTTGCCTTCTATTGTCTGTGTGACGCAAATCATTCGTTACACATGTTAATCCATTATCATCAACATAAACAGCATAAACCATGTCTAATTGATTAGGATTTATCATAAAAGGAGAATGTGTTGTATAAATTAACTGATTATCTTTAGACAAATTTTCAAAAAAATTATATAAGTCTTTTTGAGCATTTGGATGTAAAGTTACTCCTGGTTCATCCAAAAGCAATATACAATTTTTGTGAGATTTCTGACTCTCAACAAGGAATACCAAATAAAAACTAAAGAACCATTGTAATCCTCTACTTCTATGCTCAAGTTCAATATTTTCTGGTCTAGTTGAATCAGATACTTTAATTCTAAAATAATCACCATCTATTTTAAAATTGAATCTATAATTTCCTTGCCCCCACCACTGATTAAAAGACTTGCTAAAATTTGTTGATGCTGATTCGAGCAAAGCTTGTCTTTTATTAATTTTCTCTTGCATTTCTTTCTTTTGATCTTCAGAAGGATTTTGTACATTAGATTGTCCCATTTTATATATTTCATCAGGTGATAATTTTACAAATTCAAATAAAGTTTTAAGCGTTCTATTTTTTATGTTTTGGTTATCCATCTTTTTTATAACATCAGGTAAATAAATTTCTGAATCAAGATTTCCATAATCACTATAATAAATAAATTTAGGAATTAATTCGAAGATTTTTGATGCATCTAAATTTGTAATATCTTTTTTAATATTATAAACAATTTTAATGTCATCGCATATTTGTTGTTTCTTTTCATCTTTAATTATATTAAGTCCATCAATAGTAGTTTTGGTTATATTACCACTAATTAACTCCGAAAGCGCAGTTTCTATGCCTTTATAATCAAAATCATTCTCAGGTAATTGTTTTATTTTGTTTTGTATTTCCTCAATTTTGTTTTCTATAACATTATTTGCATTTTCATCAATTAAATCTATTTGTAATTTGTTGTTATAATCCCTTGATAAATTTATTTCACGAACTTTAACAGAAAAATCATTTAGTAAACTTTTTATTTCTTCATCATTTAATTCAAATCTTCCTTCTACAAAAATTTCATTTCTTAATTCACTATCATGACTATGGATTAAATGATATTCCTTTCTTGGATAATCATTTAAAAGATTCAGCTTCGCATTTTCTGAATTTGTGGCAGGATTAAGCTTCCATAATGGTAACAAAATATTTGTTTTTCCCGATTCATTTTCGCCTATTAATGCTGTAATATTTTGAGTTTCTATATTTTGTGTATCATAAACCGAGCGAAATTTTTTTACTTTATAATATTTTAATTTCATTTAATTCTCCTTTTATCAATTATTTCCAACTACAATTTATCGATATGATAGTAGTAGGCATTCCAATAATTTGAATATCAAATTTCAAACTTGTTTCAACTAATGTAGAAGCATTATGAATTCTAAAATTAAATTGCCATCCATTATCCATATATAATTCGACAGTATTTTTGCTATTAGGTTTAAATCCCAAATTTACTATTCTAGTTGGTAAATTAGTAATTGGAATTTCAATTGATGGTGTAACATTTTTTGATGATTGGTTTAACGTCCCATGCAAATTAAATGTCTGAATTTGAGTTGTTCGTCTATCATCCATACTTATAATTTTATAGAAGTCAAATTCACCTAATAAATACTCCACCATCTTTTTAGGTATTGTTAAATCTAATTTGCTTTGCCTATTTATTTCATCCATGAAAGCATTTAATAATGGAATATATACATCATCTTCTTTTGCAGGTAATTCTTTCCACTCTTTATTTTGCTTTTTCATTATATCTAAATAATCAAAAACTGAAGAAACACTATTCCAATAATCATTTGTACATTTTATACCAAACCACTTTTGGCTGAAATCTAAAGTCTTCGCTAATCTACTATGTTTAACTGCAAAATGATTATGTTTAATACTTAATCCAATTTCCCAATTAATTCCACTTCTAAGAATAATAATATCTCTTACATCACCTTCTTCTCCTTTGGAATCAGGTTGTAAATATAAATTTAAAGTATCAGTAGAATCTTCCACAATTAAAGGTTCTAAGTCGAATAATGTGTCAACAACTGATATAGCACTAATTGCTAGTGTTCCTTGCAATGTTTCATTGATATGATTCCAAGCATTTTGTGCAGCAACAAAACTAGTATTTTTTTCAATAACACATTTCCTATGTTTTTTTATTTCATTATATAAGACAGTTAAGCAAACGTATTCATACGCTCTCCCATAGTCATTACTTTGATTGCTCACTTTTCCAACTCCTTTTTGATAGCACAAGCAATTTCAAATGCTAAATTAACTGGTACTGCATTTCCTATCATTTTGTATCCATCATCAACATTTTCATAAATAAACTTAAAATCATCAGGAAAGCCCTGTACCCTTGCTGCTTCTCTAACAGTTAATCTTCTATATAATTTTTCTTTACCTTTTACAAATTCATACTTATCTTTTTCAACCTTTGCCATTTTAGGTGCTGAAGGATGGAGTTGAGATTGTCTACCAGATGCTTGTATTGTAAATGCTTGCTCATTCCAGCATTTTACTCTGTTTCTACTCATAAATATCGACGAATATTCACCTATAAAATATTCATTATTATTTATTGCTTCTGGATTATGGTAATTTTTCTTTAAAGCTGGTACAGCGGTATCTTTTAAATCCCAAATTACATCTTTCAAAGTTAACTTATTTTCATCATTTTCAGTAGATCCTTTTGGAAAGTTAAATTTAATATTCAATTCTTTTTTAAAACCTATGTAAAAAATTCTTTTTCTTTCTTGAGCTACGCCATAATTTTTTGCATTTACAAGTGTTAAAGTTACATCATAGCCAGCCTCATCGAACAAAGATATGATTTTTTTTACAGCTTCAGAGTGCCTATTTGACAACATTCCACTTACATTTTCAGCCAAAAAAAACTTTGGTTGAAATTCTTTTAAAATTCTAATATAATCAAAGAAAAGTTGTCCTCTAGCATCATCAATGCCTTTAAGAGAACCAGCTTCTGACCATGATTGACAAGGCGGACCTCCAATAATTCCATCTACAGGTTCTCCACCAAGATATTTTTCAATATCAAGTTTGGTTATTTGCCTAACATCACATTCAATAAGTTTTGTAGAAGGATGATTTATCTTAAAAGTTTCATAAATTGTTTTATCAAACTCATTTGCTACAGGAATATTAAAACCGGCTTTTTCAAATCCCAAATCAAGTCCACCACAACCACTAAAAAGACTAATTATTTTCATCATTACTCACCTATTAACTTCATAAATATAATGAATTATAACATTTTTTTGATAAATTGTCTAATCTTTTGTCATAATAATATCGTGTTTGTATAAAAATTTTATCAAAAAATCTTATTTCTTTTTATGAGTATAAATTTTAAATACCCTTTCGTCCACTATCGTCTCCTATCGTCAACGCCCCGATTTAAGGAATCAAAAAAAGGTCCTAGAAAAATGCAAATTATGAACTTTTAGTTCATATTATGCACTTCCTAAGTCCTAATTTTCTTTAAAACAACATAGATGTTGGGAGTCGAACTCTATAAAAAACAGACTGATACCATTACAAACTTGTTTGCATTAGTATCAATCTGGTTCTTTCAATATGGCGGAGGAAAAGGGATTCGAACCCTCGCACCATGTTACTGATCTACTAGCTTTCCAAGCCAGCCCCTTCAGCCTCTTGGGTATTCCTCCACATACGTTGTTATTATACACGAAAAGCATAAAAAATTCAATCATTTTTTACTTTTTCTTTAAGAATAAATTGTGCTTTATTTTCTCTTATTTCTTTAAAAATGACATTCTTAAATCCAACTTATACATGAATTTTTTCAAGCAATAAACATCCTTTTCACACAAATAAATTTATAAAATGATACTATATTTTATGAAATGTTTTCATCTTTTATAAAAATGCTTTCTAATTGACTAATTATAAAATGAATGCTATAATTAGCTATAATTTGGAGAAAGGGGATAATTAAAATGGATTTTTCAGCATGGAATGGTTTTAAACCGGGTACATGGCAAAATGAAATTAATGTTAGTGACTTTATTAAACAAAATTACACACCTTATCTAGGCGATGGTTCTTTTCTAGAAGGGGCTACTCAAAGAACTCTTCTACTTAATGAAAAATTACAAAAATTATTAGATAAAGAAAGAAAAAACAATGGTGTATTAGATGTGAATGCTGAAGTTGTTTCTTCTCTTACTTCTTATGAACCAGGATATTTAGACAAAGAAAATGAAATTATCGTGGGAATTCAAACGGATCAACCATTAAAAAGAGGGGTAAACCCATTTGGTGGAATGCGTATGGTCAAAAGTGCACTAGCAAACTATGGTTATTCTTTATCTCCTGAAGTAGAAAAAAAATTCACATATCGCACAACTCATAACGATGGAGTTTATCGTGTATATACTGAAGATATGCGTTTGGCAAGAAAAACTGGTGTCATCACAGGTCTTCCTGATGCTTATGGTAGAGGTCGTATTATTGGAGATTACCGTCGTGTTGCTTTATATGGAGTAGATTATTTAATTGAACAAAAGCAAAATGACAAAAAAGAAATTGGAAAGAAATTGATGGATGTTGATAACATTCGTTTATCTGAAGAGTTGTATCAACAAATTACCTTCCTTGGTCGTCTAAAAGAAATGGCGATGCAATATGGATATGATATTTCTCTTCCAGCAGCCAATGCGAAAGAGGCGATTCAATGGTTATACTTTGGATATCTTGCTGCCATTAAAGAACAAAATGGCGCAGCAATGTCTTTGGGACGTACAAGTACATTTATTGATATTTATATTGAAAGGGATCTTAAAAATCATGTCCTAACAGAAAAGCAAGCGCAAGAACTTATGGATGATTTTGTTATGAAATTAAGAATGGCACGTCATTTAAGAACACCTGAATATAATGAATTATTTGGGGGAGACCCAATGTGGATAACAGAATCCGTTGGTGGAATGACCAATGAAGGAGTTCCTCTTGTCACAAAGAACTCTTTTAGAATCTTAAATACCCTTTATACCTTAGGTAGTTCAGCTGAACCTAATTTGACCGATCTTTGGTCTAAAAAAGTACCAATGCCATTTAAGGCATAT
>CANQVW010000032.1 GCA_947627395.1 uncultured Bacilli bacterium
AAACAACCTTAATCAATTTATTAATGCGTTTTTATGATGTAAACAAAGGAACCATTGAAGTGGACAACACCAAAATTCAAGAACTGAAAAGAAATGAGTTACGTAAAAACTATGGAATGGTCTTACAAGATACTTGGTTATTTACAGGAACTGTTCAAGAAAACATTGCCTATGGAAAACCTGATGCTACCTTTGATGAAGTTGTAAGAGCCGCAAAACTTGCTCATTGTCATAGTTTCATTGAAAGACTTCCTCAGGGATATCATACCATGTTAAGTGATAATGAATCTATTTCTCAAGGACAAAAACAACTCTTATGCATTGCCAGAATCATGTTAATGTTGCCCCCAATGTTAATCCTAGATGAAGCAACCAGCAACATTGACACATTAACAGAATTAAAAATTCAAGATGCATTTAAAACTATGATGGAAGGAAGAACCAGTTTCATTATTGCCCATCGTTTAAGTACCATTAAAAATGCGGATGTGATTTTAGTCATGAATCATGGAAACATTATCGAACAAGGAACCCATGAAGAATTATTAGAAAAAAAGGGATTCTATTATCAATTATATAATAGTCAATTTGAAGAATAGATAAGGAGGATAACATGTTTTTAGATATTGTGAAATCATTCTTTATTCCCATGAAAATGAAAAGATTTCGTTATATGAGTATTCTTTTCGCTATTTTAATTTTTATTGTACAAGTATATTTACTTTCTTTTCCTCACACCATTTATTTAAAAAGAGATCACAAAAAATACATCGAAAGTCAACAATACATTGCCACATACTACGACATGAATGGAGCAATCCTTCATCAATATCCATCAGAAAATCATCCAGAAGATTCTCTAGAGGAAATCAAAAATGCTGAATACAAAATTGAAGAAAATAAATTAACTTCTAAAATAGCTGATTTACAAATTTATCAAACAGCTTATTTAAGAAATGAAGAAGAAGTTACAGTGTATATTGTTTTTGATCCAAATGACCAAATGTTATCTGCCATTGAAGATTTAAAAAACAAATATTTAGAAAAATATCCTGATACGACAGAAAGTGATGCTTCATATTATAGTCAACTCATTTATATCAAAAGTAAAAAAGAAAATGTAAATGGAGAAACATTATTTGAAGAATATCATCAAAAAACAGAAGAAGAACTAAGAGAAGAATTTTCTTCCGCTTCTAATTTTGATTTATTTGGCATTCAAGAAGTCAATAAAAATGCTTATTTATTACTTTTCTTAAAAGAATATGTATTAACACAAGTTCCATATGAAGAAGAAGATACACCTTATGTTTCCATGAGTATTGCATATAATCAAGGAATTCATTTTAATTTTTCTAAAGTAACCAATACAGAAGAGCTTGGTAAAACAATATGTGAAAGTATCATGCCTGTTTTAGTGAAACAAGATTCTAATATTTATTTATTACAAATTGTTGGATATTTATTAGCCTATCCACTCCTTTTAGTTTTGATTATGTGGCTTTGTTTACGTAAGAGGGGAGTACTAAAAAGATTTAAAGAGTATTATAACATTGCAAGTATTGCATCCGTTGCCCCTTTCCTAATTACCTTTATTTTATCTTGGTTTGTCAATAATGCCATTATTTATTATGGAGTTATTTTTAGTGTTTTTACTTTATTTTGCTATATTTCAATCAACAGTAAGCCAGACTTAACGGATTAAGAAAGAGGAAAAAAATGAAATTTAAAGATTATTTATATGAAAGACCTAATATCGAAGAAGCTAAAGAAAGTATTGAATATCTTAAAAAACGTTTCATAGAAGCTAAAGATCTTAAAACACAAATTGAATGCATCAATGAATTCAACGCTTTAAGAAATCATCTTGACTCGATGTTTTCTCTTGCTTCCATTCGTCATAGTATCGATACAAAAGATACTTTCTATGAACAAGAACAAGAATTTTGTGATGAAAATAGTCCTGTTTATACAAATCTTGTAACAGAATTTTTTAAAGAAATGGTAAAATCTCCATTTAGACCACAATTAGAAAAGAAATATGGAGCGTATTTTTTTCAAAAAATCGAAGTTTCTTTAAAAGCATTTGATCCTATCATTATGGAAGATTTGGTTGAAGAAAATAAACTATCTACCAAATATAGTAAAATTCTTGCATCTTGTAGTGTTGAATTTCAAGGTAAAACTTGCAACTTATCGCAGTTGAGTGCATACTTTGAAAATCCAAAAGATGAAATCCGTAAGGAAGCACAAAAACAATATTGGAATTTCTTTCAAACTCATGAACAAGAAATTGATCGAATTTATGATGAAATGGTTCATGTTCGTAATCGTATGGCTAAAAAAATGGGATACAAGAATTATGTTGAACTAGCTTATTTACAACTTGGAAGAACAGATTATGATGCTAAAATGGTTGAAGGCTATCGTAAACAGATCTTAGAGAATATTGTTCCTCTTCATCAAAAACTACTTGAAAGACAAAGAAAAAGATTAAAAAAAGATAAATTATATTATGATGATTTACCTTTATCTTTCTTAAGTGGAAATGCAACTCCTAAAGGAGATAGGAATCATTTAGTACAATCTGCTTTCGAAATGTATTCTGAAATGTCAATGGATACCAAAGAATTCTTTGAATACATGTTAGATCATGAATTGTTAGATTTGGAAGCAAAACCAGGAAAAGAAGGAGGAGGGTATTGTACCTATTTGCCTGATTTTAAATCTCCTTTCATCTTTTCCAATTTTAATGGAACTTCAGGAGATGTCGATGTCCTAACCCATGAAGCTGGTCATGCATTCCAAGTTTACCAATCTAAAGAAATCACGATTCCTGAATATTTGTGGCCAACCTATGAAGCTTGTGAAATTCATTCAATGAGCATGGAATTCTTTGCTTGGCCTTGGATGGACAAGTTCTTTAAACAAGATGCTCCTAAATATCGTTTCTCTCATCTAGAAAGTGCCATCTCATTTTTACCTTATGGTGTTAGTATTGATGAATTCCAACATTATGTGTATGAGCACCCTGAAGCAACTAGTGAAATGAGAAAACAAAAATATCGTGAAATTGAAAAGAAATATTTGCCACATAAAGATTATAAAGATAATACGTTATTAGAAAAAGGTGCTTATTGGTTTAGACAATCTCATGTCTTCACCAGTCCTTTCTATTACATTGATTACACCCTTGCCCAAGTTTGTGCCTTACAATATTTAATTCGCAATCTAAAAAGTCCAAAAGAAACTTGGGAAAACTATGTAGAGTTATGTAAATTAGGGGGTTCAAAATCATTTCTAGACTTAGTTAAAGCTGTTGGATTAGAAAATCCTTTCAAAGAAGGAACTGTTAAAAAGATTGCCAGTGAATGTGAAAAAATATTAGATGGCATGGATGATATGAGCATGTAATATAAGGAACAAATCTATGTTATTACAAGTTGAGGATTTAACATTACATTATGTCAATCAAACCATCTTAAATCATGTGACTTTTAGTATCGATTATAAAGAAAAAATAGGTGTGATTGGACATAATGGCTCAGGAAAAAGCACTTTATTAAAAGTGATTGCGGGAATTGAAGAACCTGAGATGGGAACCATCACCAAAAAGAAAATTGATCGAATCTCATATCTTCCCCAAACCATAGAAGAATCTATTCCTTTGACCATTCAAGATTATCTTAGACAAGATAGGATAATGAAACCTGAAGATGAACTCTCTTTAAACACCATTCTAAACAAACTTGGAATGAGCAATCAAAAGTTAATGATGAATCATCTTTCAGGGGGAGAAAAGAAAAGAGTCCTATTAGCTAAGGCTCTTGCTGAACCATGTGAACTTCTCATTTTAGATGAGCCTACCAACCATTTAGATAGCACAATGATTGAATGGTTAGAAAAATATTTAATTAAATTTAGTGGTGCTATTTTAATGGTAACACATGATCGTTATTTTCTAGAAAGAGTCACTAAAAAAATGATTGAACTAGAAAATGGACAAGCGACCCTTTATGAAGCAAATTATCAAAAATATTTAATTCTTAAATTAGAACAAGCAACCTTTTTAAATCATCAAGAACAAAAAAGAAAAGCTTTCTTAAAAAAAGAATTAGAATGGATCAAAAGAGCCCCACAGGCAAGAGCATCAAAAGACAAAAAACGAATTGAAAACTTTTATGACATATCTTCGAATCCATATCAAAAAAAAAGAAACTTAGATACCATGGTAGATGTATTTGTCCCTATCGAAAGAAGATTAGGAAAAAAAATAATTGAAGCATCCCATATTTCTAAATCTTTTCATCAAAAAAAGGTCATTCAAGATTTTACTTATTTCGTATCTAAAGAAGATCGTATTGGGATTATTGGAGCCAATGGAAGTGGAAAATCAACTCTTTTAAATTTACTTTCTTTAGACTTAGTTCCTGATTCAGGAAAGGTAAGTGTTGGAGATACAGTCGTCATTGGATACTTTAAACAAGGAAATGAAATTGAAAACCCTAAACAAAGAGTCATTGATTTTATTACAGAAACTGCTTTAGAATATAAAATAGGCAGTGAACAAATGAGTGCAACCAAACTACTAGAACAATTTTTGTTTGAAGGGGATAAACAATTTCAACCGATTGAAAAGTTAAGTGGAGGCGAAAAAAGAAGACTCTTACTCTTAAAAACTTTACTTATGAATCCTAATGTTTTGTTTTTAGATGAGCCTACCAATGATTTAGATATTGAAACTTTACAAATTTTAGAAGAAATGATTGCAAAATTTCAAGGACCTGTTTTTATTGTCAGTCATGATCGTTACTTTTTAGATAAAACAGTATCGACCATTTTCTCTTTTGAAGAAGATGGAAAGATTGAAATTTATTTAGGAAATTATCAAGATTATATAATGAAATCTAAAGATAAACAAATTCCAATTTCAGTTGAAACTAAAAAGAAAATCGAAAGAAAAAAGATGCAAACAAAAGTTCGTTTAACGTATCAAGAACAAAAAGAACTAGAAACCATTGAAGATGAAATCACAGAATTAGAAGAAGAAGTTAAAAAAGGAAAAGAAAATCTAGCAAAAAAATATGCAAATTATCTAGTATACTCTTCCTATTTGAAAGAGCAAGAAGTTTTAGAACAAAAATTGGAAGAAAAAATGAATCGATGGGAATATTTAAATGAAAAATTAGAACAAAGTAAAAATAACTATAACTAAATTTTATTCCATTGCAATTGATAAACATTTCTAGTACAATGAATATGCATGATGAAAGTAAACAACATGCTATATACTTTTACATAATTTGTAATAATACAAAAACACTATGTCCCCACTATGGTGTATTCTTAAAGAATATATTTAAATTATCTTTCATCATGTATACAATAAAAAAAGACTATCCTAAAACGATAGCCTTTCTTTTTTTATTTCTTTTCTACTTCTTGAATAATAGATAAAATAATCGATGCACATTGTTCCATTCCCTCTACTGTAATACATTCATATGGACCATGAAAATTAAATCCACCTGTACCTAAATTTGGACAAAGTAATCCTTTATAGGTCAACTGTGCTCCATCTGTTCCCCCACGAATGGGTAGAATGATAGGAGTTAAACCTTGACTTATAACCGCCTTTTTCGCAATTTCAACAATTTCTAAATGATCTTTAAGACGATCATACATATTATAATAACTATCTTCAATCGTAACATGACACAAATTTTGATGATATTTCTCATTAATAAAATGTTCTGCTCGAATGAAATCTTCTTTTTGAGCTGTAAATTTTTTTAAATCATGATTTCGAATGATATAATGCATGTTTGTTCTTTGAACAGTTCCCTTCATATCATTTAAATGATTGAATCCTTCGTATAATTCTGTTTGTGATGGAACTTCATGAACTGGAAGAAGTGAATTAAATTCGATTGCTAAAAGAAGACTATTAATCATATGACCTTTAGCACTTCCTGGATGAATATTGATTCCATCCAAAGTAACTTCACAACTTGCTGCATTAAAGTTTTCAATATCAATGCTTCCTTCCTCTCCCCCATCGACTGTATAAGCAAAATCACAGGGAAACAAAGATAAATCAAAATGATCTGTTCCTTCACCAATTTCTTCATCAGGCGTGAAAGCAATTCGAATATCCCCATGTTGAATTTCAGGATGTTCAAATAAATATTCTACTACCGTCATGATTTCCGCAATCCCAGCTTTATCATCACTACCTAGTAAAGTTGTACCATCCGTCACAATGAGTGTTTTTCCTTTTTTCTCTTTTAGAAAAGGAAATTCACTTGTTTTTAGTACAATGTTTTTCTCTTGATTTAAAACAACGTCTTTTCCATCATAGTTTTCAATGATTCTTTCATGAATATGTTCTCCACTACAATCAGAAGAAGTATCCATATGAGCAATAAACCCAATAGTTGGAACTTTTTTTGTTGTATTGGATGGAATGAGTCCATAAACATAACCAAAAGAAGTCATAGTAACTTCCTTCACTCCCATTTCCTTCATTTCATCTAATAACATTTTACCTAAATTTTTTTGTCTTTCTGAAGATGGATGTGTATTAGAATGAGGGTCAGATGTTGTATGTACATGTACATATTTTAAAAATCGATCAACTAATTTCATAGTTCCTCCTTTTATCTATCCTTTATGATTTCCATTGTAACACTTTTTATGAATTTAGTCAAAATGAACATTGATTTTTTTTGTTTTTTAGATATAATTAAGATAGGAAAGAAGGAAAAACAATGAAACTACGTCGTGTGAAAGAAAATGAATTAAATGAAGTGATGAAGATATGTAATCAAATCAAAAATGATTTAAAAGCCAAAAACATTCCCATTTGGGATGATGATTATCCCTCTTTCTCTATTTTTAAAGAAGATATTTTAAATCAACGGTTATGGTGCCTAAAAGATATAAATATTTTCAAGGGTTTGAAAATAAGAGCAGTTCTTTCCATCTCTAACAATATTCAAGAAGAATTATCTTGGGATAATTCTAAAAGGTTAGAAAAAAGAATAGAGGAAGAAAGTAAAGGGAAAACTCCTTATTTACTTTCTAAAGTAATGGTCGATGTATCTTGTCAAAACCAAGGGTATGGGAGTAGGTTATTAGAAAAACTTTTTAAAGAAAAAAAGAGCTCTTCCTTTTTTCTTTTAGTATCTAGCAAAAATTTAGGTGCAATTCACTTTTATGAAAAAAATCATTTTCATAAATTAGATCAAACAAAAGTACCTTGGAGTGAAGATGTTTTTTATCTATATGGAAAAGAAAGTCCGTCTAAATGACGGATTTTTTAGGCCAAAATCCTATCCAATTCTTTTATTCTTTCATATTTTATAAAGAATAGGAGTTGAAAAACTATGATTCATAAACATGTTTTATTTGCTTTTAAATTATGTGGAGAAATTAAGAATATAAAGAAATATGGAAATGGTCATATTAATGAAACTTATGTTGTTGAAACAGATGGAAATTATCGTTATATTATTCAATCGATCAATTGTCATGTATTTAAAAATCCTAAAAAATTAATGAAAAACATTCTTCGTGTTACAACATGGTTATCTCATCAAGATGAAAACTATTCTGGTATTGAAATTATTAGAACCAAGAAAAATCGTATATATTATCATGAAAAGAAGAACTATTGGCGATGTTATAAATTTATTGAACAAGCGAAAACGTATGAAACCTTAAATGATTTAGAAATGATTGAAGAAGCAGGAAAAGCCATTGCAAGATTTGAAAAAGCAATGGAAGATTTTCCGCTAGATAAACTTTATAAAAGTATTCCTGATTTTCATAATACTCAAAAAAGATTACAAACATTTTTAAAAATTTTAAAATCAAATCCCATGCATTTAAAACATACAGTGAGAAAGGAAATTCGTTTTATATTAAGTCGAAGTGATATCCTTGGAATCATTGAAGATGGAATAAAAAATCAAACCATACGTTTGGTCCCAACACATAATGATACAAAATTAAATAATATTATGATGTGTGATAAAACTAAAAAATCATTATGTTTAATTGATTTAGATACAGTCATGCCTGGATCTATCTTATATGATTATGGAGATGCTATTCGTAGTATGACTTCTATTGGAAAAGAAGATGAAATGGATGTTTTTTATGTGGACATTGATATGGAGAAATTTTATGCTTTCAACAAAGGATATTTAGAAATCATGTCTTTCACATTAACACCATCTGAATGGGAACATTTAGTGGATTCTTCTATTATTATTACATTAGAATGTGCTATGAGATTTCTAACAGATTATTTAGAAGGGGATGTCTATTTTCAAGTAGAAGATCCGATGCAAAACTTAAGAAGAGCGAGAGTTGCTATTCGTTTGGTACAAAAATTAGAAGAAAAAAAAGAAGAACTAGAAAAAATTATTCAAGATATCAAAGTAAAAATAATCTCCAACGGATAATATAAAAGTGAATAGAATTTAAACGTCTATTCTATTCAAGGAGGTTAACAAATGAAGACGATTCACAAACTCATTATTTTAGCAGTTGTATTTCTAGGTATGGAAATGTTTATTGGTTCATTTCCATCTGTTCATGCATTTGATTATACCCATCTTCTTTCTAGTGTACCAAGTCATCCAGCAGCAACTTCTCCAAGTTACTATTACTATACCAAAGTGGATCACCCACAAACAGCTGAGGAAATCAAAGAAGATTTAGAATTAGAAGCATATGATGAATTAGATGGATGCTTAAATTCATCCATTACTTGTGAAATGAGTCAAGATTATCAAGAAAAAGTATTAAATGTTCCAAATGTATCCGAAAGAACTCTAGGAACATATGATTTTAAGTATCAAGCAAAAGATTCTTCAAATAATGTTGCTTCATTAATTATCCATGTTATTGTAATAGATGATGTAAAACCAACTATTCATGAAGGTAGTTCAACATTAGAACATACCTTAGAAGTATATCGTGACACAATTTCAAAAGAAAGAATTTGTTTAGGAATTGAAGCAATAGATAATTACGATGCAAAATCTGATTTAAATTATGAAGTGGTAAGTGGAAATTATTTTGAATTAGATCGCCCTCCAGTAGGAGATTATCCAGTTATAGTTCGTGTTACTGATTCTAGTCAAAACTATTCTGAGGTTACTGTCACTATTCATGTTGTAGATACAACAGCCCCTGTCATAACAGCCAATCAAACTTCAATTACCCAATCCTATCAATTACAAACAGAAATTCATGAATTATTAAAAACTTTAAATATTCGTGTAACGGATAATTATAAAGTTAGCGATCCCAATACTTATACAATAGGAAATGATGAATATACACAAAATTTAGGAAAAATAGGAGATTATAAAGTTGTTATCTATGCAATTGATGAATATAGTAATGTTGGAACATTAGAGATTACTATTCATATTGTGGATGAAATTCCTCCTGTATTTTATCTAGACACTTCAAAAGTATATGTTAGTATTCGTACAAAATTAAAGAAAAATGATTTTATTGCCTTATTAGAGAATGACAATAAAATCAAAGACACTTTTTATCGTGTAGAAGTGATAGAAGATACTTATACTTCAAATGCTACAGAGGAAGGAGAATATTTATATCAATTACGCGTTTTATATGACCAAGGAAATTATGAAGATTACAAATTTTTTGTACATGTTGTTTCAGAAGATATACCAACATCAGCTCATAAAATATCTTTCTTGACTAGAGTAGGAAACTTCTTTAAAAAAATTGGAAAAGTTCTTTGGGATATCTTAAGATGGCCTTTCCAAAAGCTTCGCGACCTTTTCTAATTCCTTTTCAAATAAAGTTTTAGGAACAGGGTCATATCCTCCATGACTCAGTGGATTACATCTTAAAATACGAAAAAAGGTAAGAAAAGTTGCCTTAAAAAAGGAAAACTTTTGATAAGCTTCGATGCTATAATTAGAACAAGTAGGACGGTATTTACAATGAGCACTTGTTTTTGAATGTAAATTTTTTTGATAAAATTGAATGAGGCGAATCATTAGTTTATTCATGTTTTTCTCCCAATACATTGTGAACATAGTTCCCATTATAAGTTTTGCTTTTAATATAAGCTCTGCTTATAATGTATGCCTGCCTTACAATGTAAGCTTTATTTATATTATATACTTTTTTAGGTATGAAATCAAATGGTTTGTTCATAATAAAAGTATGATATTTCTAATCATTGCCATTTTAGTTAGCTTAATTTTTATTATGCCTATTGGAATTCGTGTCACTTATAATGATCAAAATAGTGATGTTGACCTTTATTTTTATAAATTATTTAATATAAAATTAGATTTAGACCAATTTGTCCGATGGCTTTTTACAACAAAGAAGAATAGAGATCAAATCACTTGGGAAAGTTTCATACACAATATGAAAGTAGGGTACGCCTTTAAAAATATAGGAAAAAGTGTTTGTCATTTTTCTAAAGTTAAAAAGATAACCTTTGTATTAAAAGAAAATTACGAAAGAGTTTATCTATTTGTTTCATATTGGATATTGTCACAAAAACTAAGTTCCTTTTTACACCAACATTTTAAAGCTGTTCATAATGAATATTATATGACATCCAATCAAAAACTTTCCTTTAGTTTTGAAACTATCATTGAAGTACGAATCATTTATTTTTTACTTGCTTTGATTAAAAATATAAAAGATTTACCTAAAATTTTAAAAGCTATGAAAAGCTAGGAGAAACAAGATGAATCACCCTATTTCAGATTTATTTAAATTATCTAGTGCATCCATGAAAGAATTAAGTAATGTGGATACTGTTGTTGGAAAACCAGTGATGATGGAAAATGATATTTGTATCATTCCAATATCTAAAGTAAAATGTTCCTTTGCAACAGGAGGAACAGAAACTCATCAAACAAAATCAGATGGAGAATATCCATTTGGTGGAGCTACGGGTGGAGTTGTAAGTATTTCTCCCGTTGCTTTTCTTGTTGTACATGATGAAAAAGTTGAACTACTTCATTTAGAAGATCAAACTCATTTGTTAGAAAAAGTTATTGATGAAGTTCCTGAAGTCATAAATCAAATGAAAGAACTTTTTTCAAAGAAAACAAAAGTAAGTGAAGTTGAAAGAATAGAAAAAAAGATTCAACTGTAATTTTGAAATGCTATAGAAATTCTATGGCATTTTTTTCTTGACTATTGTTTTTATTTTTCATATAATTTTATACAAGGTGAAAACATTGAGAAAAATTGTTATTGTAAGTGATAGTCATCATCAAAATGACTTATTAAAACAAGTCGTTCAAAAAGAAAAAGCGGATCTTTATCTTCATGCAGGAGATAGTGAAGCAACAGAAGAAGAAATTTATCCTTTTTTGTCTGTTCGTGGGAATTGTGATTTTACCCCTTTTCCTTTAGAAAGAGTCATTACAATTGAAGAAGTTACTTTGTTACTTGTTCATGGACACCGTTTAACACAAAATGAACTTATAAGAAAAGCTAAAGATGTTCATGCTTCTTTAGTTATTTGTGGGCATAGTCATTGTTATATGGATGTAATATTGGATGGCATTCACATCGTAAATCCTGGAAGTATTGCTAAACCAAGAGATTCTTTTAAAGGTTATCTTCTTTTATTCGTTGATGGATGTAACATTGAAGTTCGTAAGATTTCCTTATTTTAATCCTATTTTCATCTTTTAAAATATAGAAAAAAATGATATAATAAATATAAAAAGAAAATGTTTTAAAGAAAGGAATGAATAGATGAGTCAAACAGATATATTTTATGACCTTATGGATGAAGCATGTATGCTTTTAAATGAGAGGTTACACTTAAATTATTTAGATTGTCTCATACGTGTTGGAAAAGACCTTATCTATGGTATTCATGATCAAAAGTTAGAAGAAGAAGATGTGAATGCATTAAATCGTATTTATCATAAAATTGAAAAGAATACTTTTATGAATGAAGAGATTCGTCAAGCCTTAGAACTTTTGGTGGTGAAAGCCTTTAAACATAAAGGGTATTCCTTAGATTTAATGACTCCAGATTACGTATGTTATTTGTTTGCTTACCTCATTCAAAAGTTATTCAACATTCATCAAGAAGACGAAATTACAAAAAGATTTACAATGTTAGATATTGGGCTAGGCACTTCCAATTTAACAAACGCTATTGTTAACTTTTTACATAGTGATGTTGAATGTATTGGAGTAGAGCAGGATGAACATTTAGTTCAATTATCTCAAGTCTTTTCTGACTTAGAAGGAAATCATATTAAAATCTATTATCAAAATGCCTTACAAAAAATCATGGATGTAGTGGATATCATCATTGGTGATTTAGATGGTATTATGACAAATGATGGTTCCTATCAACCTTATGAAATCATCAAATCTTACGAACATAACTTAGATAAAGATGGATATTTTATTTACATGATTCCAAATGATTTTTTCCAACAAGCTAAAATGAAAGAATTCAAAGCATCTTTTATGGGGACTTTTCTTGGATTAATTGTTTTGCCCCCAGAGTTATTTCAAAAAAATCAGATAGGAAAAAGTATACTTATTGGAACATATCAATACATAGCATCTTTTGATATGATGGTTGTACAAATGCCAAGTGTTCATCAAACAAAAGAATTTCAAAACACATGCGAAAAAATAGAAAAATGGATAGAGAATATGGAGGAAAAGAAAAATGAAAATCATGTCCGTTAATGCAGGCAGTTCTTCTTTAAAATTTCAATTGTTAGAAATGCCACAAGAAAAAGTACTAACAGAAGGAGTTGTTGAATCGATTGGAAGTGGTGAAGTAGGTAAATATACCATTAAAATCAACCATGAAAAAATCACAAAAGAAATGGTCATTCCAAGTCATGCGGAAGCTGTGGATATGGTTTTAAAAGATTTAATTGCTCGTCAAATCATTCATAGTTTAGAAGAAATTGAAGGAGTTGGTCATCGTATTGTTCATGGTGGCAGTTTTACAGAAAGTGTAAAAGTAACACAAGCAGTCAAAGATGAAATAAAAAAAGTCATTCCCCTAGCTCCCCTACATAACCCAGCACATTTAATTGGCATTGAAGCTTTTGAAAAAGCACTTCCAAATGTCTTCCAAATTTGTGTGTTTGATACAGCTTTTCATCAAACTATGGCTGAAGATGCTTATTTATATGCAGTTCCTTACGAATGGTATGAAAAACATCAAGTTCGTAAATATGGTTTTCATGGAACAAGTCACCAATATGTAGCAACACGTTGCGCTGAACTCATGAAAAAGCCTTTAAAGGACTTAAAGATTGTCACTTTACATATTGGAAATGGAGCTTCTCTTGCAGCTGTTAAACATGGAAAATGTGTAGACACTTCCATGGGTTT
>CANQVW010000033.1 GCA_947627395.1 uncultured Bacilli bacterium
ATTATTAGATTCTTTTTTTTACCAAATCTATAGTTTAATGGGATTATGACTTTGCGATTGCCCTAAAAAAATCATGCCCTTTTACGAAAAATCTTGACAAACTTAATAAAGTATAGTAAGATAATAGGGCATTCATGGAGTAGTACTCAAGAGGCTGAAGAGGTGCCCCTGCTAAGGGTATAGATCGGGAAACTGGTGCAAGGGTTCAAATCCCTTCTACTCCGCCATTAGATATCTTAAGTCCTATTGTAGGACTTTTTTTGTTTATTAAAATGTACTCTAAGAAGGAAAGAAAATAATGAATAAAAATACAAAGAATTTAAATCCATGATGTGCTCAGTTTGTGATGGAATATATTTTTCTAACCCAAATGATGATTGTAATAGTGGATTAGAAGTTTATTTGAATGGTGAAGTACAATGTAATCATTGTGGATGGGAAGATACAGAGTATGAAAATATTTCTAGTGAAAGACCAAGTGAATATAGGATATCATTTAATGAATGGTTAATATGGTTTAAAGTGCAAAGATAAAAATGTGTTGTTCTTTATCTTATAAATCTAAAAAGCAATCGAAATCATATTAAGATAAAATGAAGTTCTTTTTATAATGAAATAGAAATAAAAGAGTTAGTGTATATTATATGAGGTGATATAATGAAGTTTTCCGAAACAGACGAAATTGAATCAAAAGTGAAAATAAACGATTCACTTTTCAAAGAAATTGAATCCTTTCTAAACACAGAAGGAGGCATCATTTATATTGGTGTTAATGATAATGAAAATAAACCAGATGCAATCATTGCGTAAAATTAGAAGTAGAATTTATTAAGAGTCAGGCGATTGTTAGAATGTTGTTAATTGAAAATGGATATTATATGGATGATAATTCATTTGAAAGGAATTTTAAACTTAGAACAAATGATGGAAATTATAATTATTTAGAATCAGGATTAAAAAAGGAAGAGTAGCAAGAAAAGAATAGTATAAATTATTCATCATTATGTTATCATCTAAGAAAAAGAAATATAAAATTTTGTGAATTCCTAGAAACAACAAATAAAACAAATGAAGATATATCTAATAAATCCATCATAGAAATAACAATAAGAAGTAGATAAATATATCTATGTAGTAGATAGGAATTTAAAGTTAGATCCATTTAAAAATTTATTATTTATATTCTGTAATAAAGATAAAAAGAGCGATGTAAAACTATTACTAAATAAATTAAAACTTGAATTAGGTATTAAAAAGTGGTAGTCATAAGACCTTTATTTTTTGGCCAAAAAGTGGTATAATAAATATCCAAGTTATGTTAATAAATTTAGACCAAAAGAAACGATCATTAAAAAAGTTAATGATGTATATTATGTTTATAAAGCTACATCTAAAAGAGTTGAAGGAAAGAAATATCCAGTTCAAGTAATAGAAGGAATAATAGGTAAAATAGATGAAGATGGCTTTCATGATACAGAAAAAGTAAGACTTAACCAAAATGAATTGTAAGAGAATATGAATTTATAAATTTAATATTAAAATACATAGACACATTTATGAATGAAACATATAGTCGGTTCAAAAAACAAGATAGAGAAATCATACTGTATAGTTTAATATATTATTTATCTACTAATACATATATACAAGATAAATATAGTGATAAAATTTTACCTATTCAAGAAGTCATAGATAAATACAAATTTAAGTTTAGGTAAACAAATTAAAATGATTGAAAGAATCATAAAAACAACATTAAAAGAAATTGAAGAATTAAAATATATATGTAGAGTATATCTAGGAGAAAAAGAATTAAAAACAAAATAACAAAAAGAGGCTTTAGATATAAATTATTTGATTTAATTCTCCTTTTAATATATGGAATATTATCAAGAATGACACAAGGAGTCGAAGTAGAGTTTTACGTTGAAGAACATTTTGAATATTTAAAAAAATAATAGGATTAAAGAGTGTTCCATCGTAGGATACATTTTCTAGAATATGAAGAATGTTAGATTTTGAAAATTTACTTTTTAAAAGATTTAAAAGATAGTCTTTATTAAAGTGTTTATTCATAGAGTAACCACCTTCAAATAGAAAACAGTTTAATAAAGATTAAATGAATAATAACATAAAATCACCTCCAATCTCAGCATACATTTGAAGGTGAAAAATATCAAGTAGGTGGTATTATTTAAAAAAGTATTAACAAAGATTATGTATTTCTTGAATTTTAACCTAAATTATATTATGATAATTAAAGAAAATTTGCTCACTAATGGAGGCCTAAACTATGAAAGTAAAAAATGTTTTTAATGTTTTGAGGGGTATTGCTATTGCAGCAATGGTTTGCACTTTTATAACGACAGTCTTCATGTTGGTTCAAGCTGCACTACCTGGTGAAGAAAGCGGCTCAGTCAGTGGTAGTATAAGTGGTTCCAGAACGGATGAAATAATTGTAGATGGTGATGAAGTTGATATACCAACAAAAAAAATTTTATTAAAAGTACCCAATAAATATGTTGGTGAAAGAATAAAACCAACATTAACATATATTCCCAATGAAAGCACGGACAAGGGTGTTCGCTATACATTAGAAAATAATGATGTTGCTTTTTTAGATAGTGATGGCTATTTAAATTTTACTAAACCAGGATATGCAAAAATTCATGCAACATTGGTAAGTAATCCAAATATTACAACAAGTTATGAATTTTGTTGTCTTGGACAACTCCCAAGTAAAATAACCAATTTGAAATTAGAAAATAATGTATTTCAACTTGGTGAAATGAATGATATTACATTACTTGATCAAAATAATGAAAGAGTTTTTTTAAGTAATATGAAGATTTCCTATGATGACATCGAAAATTTTGAAATTGTTGATGATAAAATAATTCCTAAGAAGCCTTCAACATCCAAATTTACAATATCTCATGAGGATATGTTACATACATATGATTTCACAATAACAATTCAGGAAAATCCTCATTATCAACCATTAAAGAAAATTCCTTTGAATGAAGATATTATTTCGAATAATAATGTATATAATATTCAACCCAATACCACATTTGACATACAAAGACTAATTACATGCGATTCTAATGAAGTTAGTGCTTTTCGTGTTGAAATTATTAATCCTCAAGATAATGTTATTTTAAGTAAAGAAAATACAAATTTATACAAAGCAAACAAAGTTGGTTTATGTGATTTAAAAATAACTTCAGTGTTTAATAAAGATGTATCAGAAATAATTAAAATCAATGTTTTTGTTCCAAAACCTAGTAAAATTTCTATCTATACTGAAAATATTATTGTTATTGATACCCTTTATCAATTACGCGTTTTTGGTGATGATAACTATATTGATAATGTGACCTATGAAATAATTAAAGGAACAGCTACGCTTGACAAAGATTATTTTCGACCAAAATGGTTTGGTAAATTAGTTATTAAGGCAACGTATAATGATGATCCCAATCTTTCAACAACAATTACGTTAAATGTTAGATTATATAGTACTTTTGGACAATTTGTGAGAAAAGTTATTGGACACTTTTTATTATTTACTGTTTTAGGAATTGGCTTTTATTGTGTATATGTGTTTTTGATAAAAAGAAGATGGTTAGCTATCCCACTTTCAATTATCACTGGATTTTTACTTGCATGTTCATCAGAAGCATTGCAACTTACAGCAGATGGAAGACACGCTTCATGGACGGATGTATTTGTTGATTTTTTTGGTTTTTCTAGTGGATTTCTTTTGACTATTTTAATATTTGGAATAATCATTTTAATAACCAAGTTAACTAAAAAATATAAAATCGTTAAATATTGTTTTGATTTATTGTCATATAAGACCATTTTCAAATCAACTAAAATTTTTTTAAATGACCCAAATAATAAATAACTTTTACCATAGTTTTAAAGAAAATAGTTTGTGTGAAAATTTGAATAAATTGTACGATTGGTTTAGAAAAATGTATGTCAGGATGATTTTCTTTGTTATTTTATAGAATATGGAAGTAGGAACGGATGTCTTGAAATATAGACATCTTTTTTATATTTTGGATAGTGTAAAAAGAAAATAATAGAAAAAATAGACAATCTATCAAAAAAATGATAAAATGAATTGTATAATAGAGAATAGGACAAAAAGAAGTATTTAAAAACATTTATTTGAAATAAGATATATCAATAATCATTTTAATAGAATGTGTAGGAATACTAAATTTCATATAGGAGGTTTTGATATGGGATCAAGAAGATATAGTCAACCCGCATGGAATACAGTAAAAGAGTTATTTAAAGATCAAACATCAACAAGGTTTATTATCCCTGTTTATCAAAGAAATTATGTTTGGGAAGTAAAAAATCAAGTTAAAAAACTTCTTGATGATTTTTATGAATTGTTGAATAAAGAGGATAATTATACTCATTTCTTAGGCATAATTATTGATTATAATGCTGGAAAGAAAAATCGTGTTGAAGAATACTATGTTATTGATGGACAACAAAGAATTACAACTCTTTTCCTTTTAGTTGCAGCACTGAGACAAAGAGCCAAACAAGAAAATAATCAAAAAGCAGTTACCGAACTTGATTATTGGATAAACATCAATTTCAACCAATTCGAAGGAAATTTTAACCCGAAACTGGTACTTCTAATGGGAGATAGAGAGATTTTTAATAAAATCATTCTTGGAAAATTGGATGATTTAAGTGATGAAGATAAAGAAAGTAAGCTCGCTAAAGCTTATAGTTATATTTACAATTTCTTCACAAACACTGTTCGAAAAACTCCAATTTGGCAATTGATTGATACATTCGATAAATTTTTATTAGTAGAAATACCTCTTGATAGAGAGGATGACGCACAACAAATATTTGAAACAATCAACGATCGAGGATCAAAACTTCTTGCAACAGACCTTATTAGAAATTATGTTTTAATGTGCGCAGGTGATGATAAAATGGAACAAGTGTTTATGAATACTTGGAGACCCTTTGAATCTAAATTTAATGATTCAAAGGAAATGGAAATGTTTTTCTATTATTTTCTAATTAATCAATTAAAAGATTCAATTAAATTAAGTGAAGTTTATGATCAATTTAGAATTTGGCTAGATGATAATAGAACAGCAAGAAGCATTGAAGAAGCAATTGATTATGCTTCATCGTATGCGGATATGTATAACTTTTTATATAAAACACCACTTTCATCCATAAAAAATGAACATCTTTGGAAAGCACTAAAAGACTTCAGAAATATTAAATCTGATATGCCAGCTCCTGTAATGATGGAGATGACTTATTTATATAAAAAAGGTGAAATAAAAGAAGAACAATATATAGCTATATTGAATCTTATTTCTTCATATCTTTTAAGACGAGCAATTATTGGAATGGATACAAGCGGAATAACTAAATTTTTTAGACTCATTCTTAGAAATATTGTAGCCCTAACAGATGATGAATATACGAACATTGTTGATGTTGTTATATATTGTTTAGTAGACATGAATATAGGAAAAGCAACAAGAATGCCAAATGATGAAGAAATTAAGAAAACCCTAAAGGAGTTAAACGTATATGATTATCCATTAGCCTTACATTGTTTCTTTGATAAGTATGAAAATGAAAAAGTAACGAATCCAATTGAAACAATGAATTATCAGATTGAACACATTATGCCGCAAGAGGGTGAAAAATGGTTGCAATCAGTAGGTTTAACTTTAGAAGAATATGGATTAATAGTTAATCGCCTAGGTAATTTAACATTAACAACTAAACACGATAATCCAAGGATGTCAAACAATCTTTTTGATTATAAGAAAATAATTTTAAAAAATACAGCATCTTTTAGATTAAATACAGATGTTTATTCTCAATCGGCTTGGGGACCAAATGAAATTGAAGAAAGAAATGATGTATTAATTAAAGAAGTTTTAAGACTTTATCCATATCAAACGAGTGAATATGCATCTAAATACGATAAAACACTTATTCGTGCAAGAAATCTTCCCAATATGAATGCTCTTATTGAATGGGGTATTATTTCTATTCAGGATTCTATTTATCTAAAAAGATATAAAGAAAATAGTAAGGCTATACTTGTATCAAGTAATCAAGTTAATTATAATGGAAAAATTATTAAAATAAGTCAATGGATTGCGAAATTATATGGTTTTAAATCGATCAACTATTATAAAGAAATTTGTGTAGAAGGTAGTGATGATACGCTTGATACCTTAAGAAATGACTACATGAGTGAACATCAGGAACTTGAACATTTAGGACAAAAGTCTAAAACAGTAGAACAAGCAATTCGAAATGATCTTGCTTCGCGCATTAAATTATATTTAAATAAAAAAGTTAAAGAAGGTAAAATAGTTTTACTATCAAGTGCTAATACTTATATTAGATTTGCTGGTGTTGAAATGCGTAAAAAAGTAGGATTATACGGAAATGGTGAATGGGATAAATTAGAAGATCTTGTGGCTATAGAAATTCACAATACTATTTATAGTGGTGTTAGTATTTATCCAATGATGGGTCCTGGTAATGATCAAAGTCTAAGAGAAAAATGGCATAATTTTGCCATAAATACAAAAGTTCTTGGTGGACGATTTAAGGATATGCGGAAAAAATGGGATATGATGAGTAAATCCATATTACTTGCAAAACCCATGGACACATATGAAGATAAGGAAAAATATTATAGCGAAACTTTAAATAATCTAGCGTTATATTTTGAAGAAACTTTACCAGAAATTGAAAGAGCATTTGCTGATGCACCAGATGATTTTAATGATCCAATATTTGCAAAATCGGACTTAACTCAATCAAATGACGATAATTACAGCCTAGAAACGTATCAAACAAATTCATTTACTATTCAACTTTATGAAAAACTTGATGAAAGAATTATGAATTTATCAAAAGGGATAACCAAAGAATTTAAAAAATTATATGTAGCATATAAACTAGAGAGAAATTTTGTTGATCTCGCATTCCAACAAAAAAGGATCTATATTTCAATCAATATGAAGTTTGCTGATGTAAATGATCCAAAAGGAATATGTAGAGACGTTACCAGTATTGGACATTTATGTAATGGTGATTGCGAATTATATTTAAGTGATTTAAATCAACTAGATGATGTAATGTATATCATCAAACAATCTCATGATTCACAAATAAATAAATAATCGTAATCTAATGAATGCAATTTCATTAATATTTTATTTGATGAATAATTTATTTAAACATAACTCATACTGCGTAAAATTGTTGAATTTTGAAAATTGCATAGTATAGTTATATCAATAAAATAAGTGAGGTCATTTTATAGGATAATTCATAAAAAATATTTAAATGAAATTAGGCCATTTTATGATAGTGATTTAATAAAATCATAACAGAAATTAAAAGCTGTGGGAAATCAGTTATTTTTAAAAATATTTATGAAGAAATCAGTAAAACAACTAATAATATAATTTATTGAGATTTTGAAGACATCAATAACTTAAAAAAGTAAGAATAGTTGATAAATTATTAAGTTACAATGACAGAAGTATATTAGAATCTAGTAAAAATATCCCTGCATGCCAGATTTTTTCAATCTAAAATGATATAATTCTATAAATAGTAAATATAGGATTGTATATACAATAGAGATATGAAATAGTGAAAATAATAAGTTTATTTTTAAAATATAGAGAATTAGATTTAGACTTTGAAAAAGCAGTTAAAAACATTTATAATCTTCTTGAAGAAGGATATAATGCTACATTAACAGAAATGAATACAAAAGATTATGGAGTAGCTCAAGAAAGAAAAAGAATCTTTTATATAGGCTTTAGAAATGATTAAAAATTGATTTTAATTTCCCAATTGAATCTACTAAGATGATAATCAAAAATGAACACTAAAAAATGTAATCTAGGATTTGCAAGGGACAGCTGTTCCATAGGATGATAAAAATCATCATAATACACAAGCTATTAATAATAATGAATATTTTCAAGGAAAGTATTCACCTATTTTTATGAGTAGGAATAGAGTTAAATTCTAGAATGAACAAGCATATACAATACAAGCATGTACATACAAGCATCAGAAAGACAATGTCAACTACCTCCTCATGTATCAAAAATGGAAAAATAGAAAAGGATAAATATAGATTTTTAGAAGGTAAAGAAAATTTATATAGAAGAATGACTGTAAGAAAAGTATCTAGAATACAAGGATTTCCTGATGATTTTGAATTTGTTTAGGATGATGTTAACAGGGATTATAAAATGATAGGAAATGCTGTTCCAGTTCATTTGTCATTTGAAACAGCTAATAGTATTAAAAAACATTTATAGAAGCATTATAAATGAATTAGTTTTAGATTCATTTTAATATATTAGTGAAATAATTATATATTATTTAAGGAGTTGAATCATAATGAATATATTTCAAATCATATCGACTATTTTATTAAGTTTATTTTATATGATGTATTTTATTAATATATGTCGAATGAAAATAAAGCAGATTCACTTTTTTTCTTTAGGTAAGAAAAAAGAATTCAAAAAAACAATGATCATTGAAAGAATACTTATCGTATCCTGCATAATTACTTTGATGATACAAATATATAGCATTATAATCAATGAAAATACTTATATTATGAATCTTCCAAATTGGATTCGAATAGGTGGTTTAATCATCCTGTTTTTAGGAAATATGATGTTCTTATTCAGTTTAATCACCATGAAAGATAATTTAAAAATTGGAATTTATGAAAAGGAAGAAGTAAAACTAATAGATTATGGAATTTATTCCTTCAGTCGTAATCCTTATTATTTAGGATTTTATTTACTTTATATTGGTTTTATAATTGTATTTCCTAATGTACTAAATATCATTTTTTCAATAATATCTATTGTTTTTATTAGTAAAGAAATAAAGCAAGAAGAAGGGTTTTTATTTGAAAAATTAAATGATACTTATATAGATTATAAAAATAAAGTTAATCGATATATAACACTTTATAAAAAGAAAAATAAATCATTATAATTCTATTTAAAGAATTTATTCATACAGAATTCTATCACATTTAACCTCAGTCAAAAGGTATACAATCACTACAAACGATTAATACTTTTTAAATACAAAGGACAATCTAAATAAAAGGTTGTCCTTTTAAGTTAGGGATAAATGATAAATAGTTTTTCTTTTTTCTTGCATTTTATAGCGAAAAATGGTAAAATATTTTCGTTTATTATTACTAAACAAAAAGTTTAGCATGTTTTGGTATAATAAACTTATAGTTTACAATACTAAAACTATTGTATTGGAGGTGATAGCATGGAAATTGGACTAAAAATCAAAAGATTAAGAACCTTTCTTGGACTGACGCAAGAAGAATTAGCAGATCGATGTGAATTAACTAAAGGGTATATTTCACAATTAGAAAATGATCTAACAGAACCCTCTATAAGTACTTTAGAAGATATTTTACTAGCTTTAGGAACCAATTTTAAAGAATTTTTTAGTGATGAAGAGGAAGAAAATATCATCTTTACAGTAGAAGATTATTTTATAAAAGAAAGTCCTAATGAAAAAATAACATGGCTTGTTTATAATAGTCAAAAAAATGAAATGGAGCCTATCTTAATTGAGTTAGCCGAAAATCATAGCACTGAATTAGATTTACCACATGAAGGACAAGAATTTGGTTATGTATTAGAAGGAGAAATAGAAGTATTTTTAGGAAATAAATCTTATCCATGCAAAGCTGGAGAAACATTTTATTACACATCTAACAAAAATCATTATATTAAAAATATATATCCGGGTGTATCAAAAATTATATGGGTGTCTAGTCCACCTAACTTTTAGGAGTTGAAAATGCAAGAACAAAAAGATATCATTATAGAATTAAAAAATGTAACTAAAGAATATGATGGAGTAACTGTAGTTGATCATTTTAATTTAGCCATCCGAAAAGGTCAATTTGTTACTTTTTTAGGTCCAAGTGGTTGTGGAAAAACAACGACACTAAGAATGATTGCGGGATTTGAACTGGCAACCAGTGGTGAAATTTTATTAGGTGGAAAAGATATATCACAAATACCACCTCATAAAAGACCCATTAATACTGTTTTTCAACGATATGCATTATTCCCTCATTTAGATGTCTATGACAATATTGCCTTTGGTTTAAAATTAAAGAAAATTCCTGATGAACATAAGAAAGATAAAAACGGAGAACCTAAACTTCGCCATTTAACAAAATCTGAAATTGATAAAAAGGTCATGAATGCTTTAAAAGTCGTTGATTTGGAAGAATTTGAATCTAGAGATGTGACTACATTATCAGGAGGGCAGCAACAAAGAGTTGCTATTGCTAGAGCGATTGTTAATGAGCCTGAAATCTTACTTTTAGATGAGCCTTTAGGGGCATTAGACTTAAAAATGAGAAAAGAAATGCAAATTGAATTAAAAGAAATGCACAAGAAATTAGGAATTACTTTTATTTATGTTACCCATGACCAAGAAGAGGCGCTAACAATGTCAGATGTCATTGTGGTTATGAAGGATGGTATGATCCAACAAGTTGGTGAACCCAAAGCCATTTATGATGAACCGATTAATACATTTGTTGCTGACTTTATTGGGGAAAGTAATATTTATAGTGGAACGATTCTTGATGATAATCATGTTTCATTTTTAAATCATTCTTTTGAATGTGTTGATCATTTTCCAAAAAATGAAAAAGTAGATGTTGTCCTTCGTCCTGAAGATATTTTCTTAATGGAAGAAGGAAAAGGAATGGTGGATGGGAAATTAGTTGCAAAAGTATTTAAAGGAATCTATTATGAATATACCATGATGGTCGGTAAAAATGAAGTCATTATTCAAGATACTCAAAATCTTGAAATTGATTGTATGGCAAGTATTTTCATTAAACCATTTGATATTCATATTATGCATAAAGAATTTGTAAGTAACATTTATGATGGATACATTGATAAAAGGAACAATGTCGTTTTTGCAGGGGGTAAATTTGAGTGCGATGTAACCTCTTTAATTCCAGGAACAACATTAGATGAGGAAGGTTACTTAGTCCAACAAGATGGAACAAAATATGATTTAAATGATGCTGATGTAAAAATTGAAGTTGGATTAAAAGATATCGAAATTATTGATAATGAAGAAGATGGTGCAGTAGCTGGAGAAATTGTTTCCATTATTTATAAGGGAGATCATTATCAAATTATAATTCGTACAGAAGAAGATGAAGATTTTGTTGTAGATACAGAATGGACATGGAATGAAAATGATAAAGTTTCCATTCAAATTCCAAAAGAGAAAATTCATATGACATTAACAAAAGAGGCAAAAGAATATGTCGTTGAATAAATTTCGCTTTAAAAGAAAATATTTGTCGATTCCCTATTTATTATTTTCTATCTTCTTTGTGATTGCTCCCTTAATTTTAATTGTTTACTATGCTTTTACGGATAAAAATGGTCACTTTTCATTTGAAAATATTGGTGAATTTTTTAGTAGCAGTGGTAATTTTAGTGTTTTAGTGGTGAGTATTTTAATTGGTGAAGCCAATACGATTATTTGTTTATTGATTGGTTATCCAATTGCGATGTTACTCTCTAAGAAAAAATATAACAAAAGTTATGTTACTGTTTTGTTATTTATTATGCCAATGTGGATTAACTTTGTTTTAAGAACAGCAGCAACCAGAGAACTTCTTCGTTGGATTGGAATTGATGGAGGAAAGTATCCTTATGTTGCAACCATTATTGGGATGGTATATAATTATTTGCCTTTTGTCATTTTACCTCTTTATTCAACCATGTTAAAGATGGATAAAAATCAAATTGAAGCTTCTTATGACTTAGGAGCTAACAAAGTTCAAACTTTCTTTAAAACCATTATTCCAATGACCATGCCTGGAATTGTCAGTGCAGCGACGATGGTATTTATGCCTACTATGTCTAGTTATGTCATCAGTGATATCATGGGAGAAAGAAATATTACACTAATTGGAAATTTAATTAATCTAAACTTCGAACAAGGTTTATGGAATATTGGAAGTTTCTATGCTTTAATTATCCTTGCTTTAATTGGTTTAAGTGTTGTCTTGTTTAAAGATGTGGAAAAAGCAGGAGATGCTCGAGGTGGATTATGGTAAAGAAAATCATTGGTAAAAGTTATATTTACTTGATTTTACTATTCATGTATTTGCCTATTTTTTTGTTAATTGTCTTTAGTTTTACAGATACAAATGGAATAGGAAACTGGAATGGATTTACTTTCGAGGTTTATAAAAAGTTATTCCAAGATAAAGAAATCTTACATGTTTTAAAAAACACGATTTTGGTTGCCCTTGTTTCTAGTCTTATTTCCACAATCCTAGGCACCATGGCTGCGATTGGAATGCATTATAGTGGGAAGAAAACCAGAAAATTATTAGATGGAGTGACACAAATATCCGTTGTGAATGCGGAAATTGTAACAGCAATTTCTCTAACTTTGTTATTTGTATTCATTGCATCCGTTTTACATATTGATCATTTCTTTGGATTTACAACACTGATTATTGGACATGTCGTTTTAACCGTTCCTTTTGTAATTTTAAATGTCACACCTAAATTGAAGCAAATGGATCCCAACATGTACGAAGCTGCTTTGGATTTAGGAG
>CANQVW010000034.1 GCA_947627395.1 uncultured Bacilli bacterium
AAAGATTCACTACAACCTTGCGCTGTTCCATGATGAACCACTTTTAAAATGTCAATGTTTCCAACTTGATTCATATACTTTTCTTCTAAGTCGCTATGACCACTTCCATTATCCGCATCCCCAGTCATTAAAATTCGGGTGCCAAACGCATTTAAAACAAAGACAATACTTTTTCCATTCGATTCTTTTGTGGATTCTTCTAAATAGGTTGTATCTAAAAATTCTAAATAAACATCTGAGGCAATCGTAATGATATTTTTCTTAGGCTCAATAAGATCTCGATAAATTTCATACACATTACATCCTTCTTTTTCATAGGCTTCTTTCATATTTAAGAACTTTTTAGTGGTATAATTTTCTCCTTCAAATTTAATTAAATTTGCAACATTAAATGTTTCAAAAACATGTGCCATTCCACCAATGTGGTCACTATCTGGGTGAGTCGCAATGACATAATCTAAGATGCCATCTTGTAGATGTTGATTTACTGCTTCTTCAACAGCTTGTTCGGTTGTATCAAAATGATCTCCTGCATCGACTAAAATATCTGTTGTACCATATTGGATATAAATCGCTTCACCACAATCACTTGCTCCATACTTTCCAATATCAATGAAATTAATTTCTAATGTAGGTAAGATGCTTGTTCCTTTAACTTTGATTTCAATGGTAAATAAAGAAGTTTCATTTAAATAAACAAAAGTTCCTGTAAGAATTACTAAAGTTGTTTCACTTTGTCGATGGACATATCCTAAGGAAGAAAGAACTTGTTCATGATCACTTGACCAGGTAACTTTTCCTCCATATGGAGTTGTGGTAGGTAAAAAATAAGATTTCGATAAAGTCGTTGGAATATTGTTTTTTAATGATTCAATCATTTCATCTTTGGAAATTTTTCTTGTTAATAATACTTGATCAAGGTCAAGGTAAGTTTCTGTTGTCCAAGTGGATTCATAAACAACTTGAATAGAAACGGCATCATATAAACTTAAATCTTTTTGATAAGTTGTATATTCTTCTAAGTGAGGAACAACGATTTCATCTAAAATCACTGTCTCAACACTTCCTATGATTGTTTTGTATGTAATTTTTAATGTGGAACCTTCTGTTTTTTGATCTCCATGGAAACGATACTGAAAAGAAAATTGAAGAGGTTGCATTACCAAAGGGACATCAAAACCGCTGACTTTTCCATCACGATTGACAGTACGTAAACGAATATAATTTTCACTTAAAGGGTTGGTTTCGGTTTCATCGTTTTCTTCACTGACCCCATCCTTCTTTGTTTGAATTTGTGCTTCATGATAAGTAATCGATGTTTTAACATCTTTATAAAAAGAAGTTGTTGCTAGTTCATCAAATGTATCTTGAATTTCTAATTCTTTAAATTCTTCTCTTAAAATAAGAATGGTAAAACTTTTATCTATTGTTTTATTCATATAAGTGATATGAGCTGTAAGATTCGCCTTTGTATCTTCTATGGGATGAGTGACGTTTCCTAAATCATTGATATATGGACTATCGCTTTCCCAATCAATGCTAACCCCCTCGATATAACAATTTCGTGGCAAAAGAATAGAATCGAATGTGGAAGTGGGTAAGATAAGTTCTTCACTTACCTTTTTCACAATATCTTCTTCTGTAGGTAATAAAGCTACAATTGTAACTTCAAATTCATGAGGGTAATCTTCTTCATGAATCAAAAATGAAGATAACATTTGTGTATAAATATGTTTAAACTGAAATGTCACTTGAAATGATAATCGCACTTTAACATCTTCTTCATCAAAAGAAGGGTGATGTACCATTCCTTGAGGTGTGATGACATCTTCTTGACTACTTTTCCAACTCAATTGAATTTCTTCATTAATTTGTGTAGGCAAAGTAATATGTTCTTGAATAGAATCTTCTTGTAAACTACTTTCCATGTTTAAGGAAAATTCTATGATTTCCTCTTTAACTTGTGATAATTCTTGATAACCTAGATAACCAAAGTAACCACATCCAATGAAGACCATCAATAAAAAGAGAATAAAGATGATTTTTAATCCTCGATGATTTTTTACTTTTTTTTGCTTTTTTGCCATATGTTTATCCTTTCTTACTATTTTTATTATAATCTATTTTTATAAAAAAATCTTAACTAAACTTTATCATTTTTCCCTTACAAAAGTTGGTAAAATTATGTACGTATATTCCAATCAAAAAGTAAGATTTTTCATCTATCTAACTTAAAATTAGCATCGTCTTACTCCATAAACGCTTGTTTTAATTTGATTTTTATTATTTTTTTAATCATTATAGCATGTATTTATCAAAAAAAAAAGAAAATTGTACCTAAACTTTATCATTTTACCTCCATAAAAAGTTGGTAAAATTATGTACGTATATATTAATCTAAAAACAACACTTTTAACTATCTAACTTAAAATTGGTATCGTCTAACTCTTTAAAATCTTGTTTTAATTTGATTTTCTTGATTCGTTTTATCCTATTTTCTTTCCTATCTTTCTTTGAAATATTTATCGGTCATAAAATTATAGATAATAAACGAAAACCCCCTTATATTCATATACAAGAGAGTTTTAAATTTGATTTTAAAATTATAGATAATAGAATGAATACTTATTTCTCTATTATATATGAAGTCCTTTATATTCATTCCTAATGAAAAATATTTTTCATAATTTTTAATAGAACTTTAAAATTCCATTTTCACATCTTGTTTTTTACTTTCTTCAGCTTCAAAGAAATCTCTTTGTTCCATATGAATTCTTTTTGCCACAATACTTGATGGAAAAGAAATAATTGCGGAATTAAGAGCTCGAACATTCGCATTATAAGATCTTCTAGCTGCTTGTAAATGTTCTTCTGTATCCATAATAGCATCTTGTAATTTTCCAAAATTATGATCTGCTTTTAATTGCGGATATTGTTCAATGACTAAGGACATTCTTTTTTGCATTTCATCCATGGAAGATGCAAATTCTTTTCTATCTTCTAATGTTGTACTAGAATTCATTCCCTTACGTAATTTCACAATTTTTTCTAGCGTTTCTGCTTCATATTTTGCATAGGCTTTTGTTGTATCTAACATTTTAGTTAATGCATCATAACGTTTTGTCAATGCAACATCAATTCCAGACATAGCTTCTTCCACTTTAACATTCAATCTTCTTAAATTATTCATTGCACTAATATACCAAGCAATGATACCAATCACAACAATCAAAACAACAATAGCAATAATCATTCCAATTAAAACACCTGTTTGAACTAAAAACATGACTATACCTCCTCATAAAAAATGTTTTTATCTAATTTTAGCAATTGAATCATATTTGGAATTACCAGTAAATCACGTCTAAATGCATGCACCATTTCTTCATCTAATTTTTTGGTTAATTTAATTTCAAAAGAATCTCTGCGATTATCGATGGCAATACATAATTTAGAATCTGTAAACGAAAAAGAAACAGCACCAGAATAAGTTTTTTCTAATTTCATCAATGCTTCCATCAAATGAGGTGTTAAAACATAAAAAGCACTATGTTCATCTAAACAATATGTTTTAAACTTCTCGTTGAATTCAACATTCTCTAATTCTATTTTTTTGAATTGTTTTGGTACAAAATGTAGACTTGTTTCTGAAACAAGTAATTGTCCTTTAAAACTTTTAGGAAATTCAAACTCAAAAAATCTTCCTTGAAAAAATGTAACATATGTCGTTGATGTTCCATTACTTGTATGATGCACATGTCTTTCTTCTAGTTTCACATCACAAGTACTATAGGAAACTCCATCAATTTCTCCTTTTATCAAGTCTTCAACATGCGAGCGATCTGCTTTTTTAACTAAATGACTTCTATAAATACTATCAATCGGAATTCCTGCTTGAGGATAATAAGAGGCATCGGGTAATACTTCTTTGACTAAATTTTTTATATAGGCATCTTTAAATTGTTTTTTTAACTTACTATATAAAACAGAAGTAAAGACTCCAAAAACAATAGCAAGTAGAAGACAAACAAACGATAAAATCACAATGGTTCCTTTTCTAAAAATAATTCCAAAGAAAGATCCAAAAAATCCAATGAAAGCAAAAGCTATAGTTAAAATGACTAATGGAAGGCATTGCCTTCTTTTTTTATTAAAACGATCAAATATTTCCATGATGACCACCATTCTTAAATACATTATACAAAATATTTAAGGTTTTTGCAATCTTTTTTCATCTGTTTTTTGGTTGTTTCTTTTCTTCATTATCTTTTGAATATTTATTTTTTAAGAAAAAAGATGAAGTATAAAATTTATCAACATTTTCTTTCAAAATTTGTATTATTATGAAAATTCACTTTAAAATAAAAAAAGATTCTTTTTCTTCTATTTAAAGCCATTTTCTTTTTAATGTTTGTTCATTTTTTAAAAATTACCTCAAAATTTGCGCTTAAATCGTTTTAAATAATTTAAACTATACGTTTTTAGCTTGAAATGTTTTAAGTAAAATACCTTAAAATCCATTGTTTGTCATTTTTAATGAATTGTGATATAATTATACACAAATGAAATTGGTAAAGTGATCAAAAATGAATAAAGGAAGGGAAAATATGCAACAAAAAGCAATTTTAATTGGTGTAATAATTCCATCAAGAAAATCATCCTTTTTATCGGAAATAGAAGAATTAAAAAGTTTATGTTTTGCTTGTGAAATGGATGTTTTAGAGGTTATCACTCAAAATTTAGATGAAATCAACGGAGCAACCTACATCAACAAAGGAAAAATGGATGAAATTAAGATGGTACTTCAAAGTTTATCCATTGATGCATTGGTATTTAATGATGAATTAACTCCAGGACAAATCCATCATTTAAATAATTTCTTTCAACTACCGATTTATGATAGAACCTATGTGATTTTAGAAATCTTTAAACGAAGAGCCAAAACAAAAGAAGCAATTTTACAAGTTGATATTGCTTCTCTTCGCTATTTTTTGCCAAGACTTACCTCTCTTAGAAATGGTTTTTCTCGTCAAGGAGCTAGTTCTGGTGGGGCTGGAGCTTATGGAAAAGGAAAAGGGGAAACACAACTTGAAATTGACCGAAGAAATATTCAAGATCGTATTACCTTTTTAAAGAAAGAACTTGAAAAATTAAAACAACAAAGAGAAATTCAAAGGAAAGCAAGAAAAAAGAGTTTAATAAAGACAATTAGTTTGGTGGGATATACCAATAGTGGAAAATCATCTACTTTAAATGCTCTTCTTTCTTTTTCAAAAGATATCAAAAAAGAAGTTATGGAAAAAGATATGCTTTTTGCAACTTTAGAAACCTCTACTCGAAAAATTACTTTAAAATCGAATCGAAGTTTTTTAGTAACAGATACGGTTGGATTTGTTCATAAATTGCCTCATACTTTAGTGGAAGCTTTTAAATCAACGTTAGAAGAAATTAAAGAATCTGATTTGTTACTCCATGTTGTAGATGCATCAAATCCAAATTTCGATGAACAAATAAAAGTGACAGAACAAGTTTTAAAAGAAATTGGCGTAGAAGATATTCCAATAATTTATGTTTTTAACAAAATTGATTTGGTGGAAGGATACTTTTATATTCCACCACAATATGAAAAAGCAACGCGAATGAGTGCAACCGAAAAGAAATATATAGAAGATTTGTTACAAATGATAGAAAAAGAACTTTTTCAAGATCAAGTTCAAGCTACTTTTAAAATTCCCTATACAAGAGGAGATATTGTTCATCTTCTAAATACTCAAGCTCAAGTTCTGCAGACAACTTATAAGGAATGGATTGAGATTACAGCACAAGTGAATACGTCTTTAATGCAAAAGTTTAAAGAATTTATTCAATAAAAATTGATTCGATAAATAAAAAATCACCATGTAAAAGATTCTACATGATGATTTTTTTCTAATTCACTTGAAAAGGAATTGCATTTGTGAATAAAATAACAAGATAAGCGATATAAATGGTTAACATCAAAATTCCTTGCCAACGACTAAATTTACCACGAATTAATGAAGGAATAAAGGCAATCATCATAACAATTAAACAAACAGGTAAATCTAAATAAGAGGTTTGAGTGGTGTCAGGAATTAAAGTTCCACCAGCAATAAAACTACAAACAGGAAGAATCACAGCCATATCAATAATGTTCGCCCCAACAATGTTTCCTAAGGAAAGGGAAGACTGTTTTTTAATAATGGCAGTAATGGTTGTGACAAGTTCTGGTAAGCTTGTTCCTATAGCAACTAAAGTAAGTCCAATAACAGCTTCGCTAATTCCGATTTTTGTGGCCAGTGTGGTACCACTATCCACTAAGAAAACCGAACCAAAATAAATGGCGGCAGCTCCAAAAATAAATTTAAAAATTTGCCAGAAGGTTTCAAGTTTTGGATTTCTTTCTTTACTATCTTCTTCTACATTTTCTATATTAGACGTCAAATCAAGCTCAGTCTTTTGTTCATAAAAGTTTTCTACACGAGAAGAGTTTTCTTCTTTAGATTCTTCTACCATTTTTTCATCATTTGTGGGTTTAACTAAAGTTTCTACTTGTGATTGTACTTTACTAGCATGAATGTTTTCAGCAATAAAAACAACAATCATGAGTAAACATACTATTCCTTCGATGATTCCCATTTTTTGATTCAACAAGAATAAAAATAATAGTAAAGTGATTCCCATTAATAAAATAGATTTAAACCAGTAATCTTTCCTTTTAATAACTGCTGGTATTGCAATAATTGAAATCGCTAATATCATTGCGGTATTGGCTGTAACAGAGCCAATCGCATTACCAATGGCTAAGCCAATTTGACCTTCAGCAGTTCCAACAATTGAAGTAATCATTTCAGGCATGGTCGTTCCAATACTTACAATCGTAGCACCAATAATAAATTTAGGGATTCCACTCTTTTCAGCAATCCAACTTGATCCATCAACAAAAAAATCTCCACCTTTGATAATGAGTACAAGTCCAACAACAAATAGTAGTACAGCAAGAATTGTGGTCTTCATTTATTTCTCCATTTCGATATACTCAAATTAACCTTTTATTTTTCTTCTTTTTCCATTTCAATATCAAAATCTTCTCGTAAAATTACACGATATAAAATACTTTTATCAAAAGAATTCATAGAATAATGAATTAAGTCCTGCATTTTGATGGTTTTAAATCCTGTCATATCTTGAAATTCATTTTCAAGATCAACGACATAACAATAATAAACTTGATCTTTGTTTTCATGAATGGTAGCTGTTCCAATTTTTTTTGCATATTTTGAATCAATATGCATTTCTTCTAAAATTTTAGAGGAAAATTCATCATGGAAAAATTCGCCTTTAGGAAATTTGATGACATAACCAGTATAATGAATTGGTTGATTTTTTTCTTCAATTTCTCTTAAAATGAAAGAATCTTGATAACGAAAAACAAAGTATAAATATTGTTGTTTATTTTTAATGGTGGGTATTTGTTTTTCTTTTGGCTTTTGAAAAGATGCAAATTGTTCTCTTCGACTAAATCCTTTAATGATATCATAGGTCACAAAAGAAACTGTGATAACAACCGTGACAATTAAAAAGATCAAATCTTGATTTGCGGAAATCAAATCCAAATAAGCATATTTTTCTATAAAGTAGCCTAAGCCAAAGAATACTATGATTACTAATCCAAAAATTCCTATGTATAATGCTTTTCTTTTATGATTGGCTGTGTGAATAGCACGATTGCCAATGAAAAAGATTAGTCCAATTAAAAGGATTGCAGCACCATATGCTTTTAAGTTATTGATCACAATCTTCACCCTTTCTAAATTACTAAAGTAGTATATCACAATTCACGAAAAATGTAAAGTAGAGGAAAAACTTAAGTTTTGTAATGATTCCATTCATACAAAATAAATTGCCCCTATGAAGTATCAACTTAGCTTTAACACAGAAAAATTTCATACAAAAAGGACTAATTCATATCGATACGATTAGTCCTTTTAATGTTTTTATAAACTCAAAGATACAAAACTATTGAATATCTTAAAGAGAATTAATTTTTTTCAGTCTATTTTTGATAAACAATGTGACCTTCACTAATGGTCATGAACACATCAAAGTTTTTATTCATTACAGTAAAGTCAGCATCTTTTCCTTCTTTAATGCTTCCTTTTTGATGATAAATTCCAAGACATTGTGCAGGATTTTTGGTTGCTAAATCAATGGTATCTTCAATGCTTAAAGCTAAGACTTCTTTTAAATTTTTTAAACCTTGATTCATCCAAAGAGTAGATCCAGCAAGTGTTCCATCAATTAATCTTGCTTCCCCATTTTTAACATAAACATCTTGACCACCTAAAGCATATTTTCCGTCACTTAAATGTTTTGCTTCAATACCATCTGTAATGGCAACAATTTTATCTTTTCCTTTGCATTTATAAAGTAAACGTAAAGCATTTTTAGAAACATGAATTAAGTCAGCAATGATTTCACAATAAACATCATCACTTAATAAAGAGGCTCCAACGACACCAATTTCACGATGATGTAGAGGTTTCATGGCATTGTACATGTGGGTAATGGAAGTAATTCCTTCGTGGATTCCCTCTAAGACTTGATCGCTACTAGCATCAGTATGTCCTAAGCTTGCCACAATGTGATGATCCCTTAAGTAGTTGGTTAATTCTTTTCCATTTTCTTCATAGGCTAATGTGACTTGTTTAATATTGTTTCCACTAGTTTGAAGGTAGTGTTCAAACGTTTGAACATCACAAGGAACGATACAACTTTCAACTTGTGCTCCTTTATATTTTTTGGCAATAAAAGGACCCTCTAAATGAATTCCTAAAGGTTTTGCACCTATATAAGGATTTTCCTCGATGAATGCTTTTGCATTTTGTAATGCTAAATCAATATTTTCCATGGTTTGAGTCATTGTGGTAATTAAATAACTACTAACCCCTTCTTCCGCAAGTGTTTTAGAAATATTTCTTGCATCTTCTAAGGTTGGATACATACCATCGGAATGGTTTCCTCCATGAACATGTTTATCAATAAATCCAGGAACAACAATCTGATCTTCTGGTAAAGAAATATATCCTTCATCTGTTAGATGATCATCATTGATTTTCACAATTTTTCCATCTTTAACATGAACTGTTTTTTTCACAATTCCTTCTTTTTCAACATAAACTTGTACTTGATTAAATCCTTTAAATGTATTTTTCATTCTTGTTTCCTTTCATTAAAAAGCAAAGTGACAAACTTCATCCATTTTCATTTCTTTGGTTTCATTTGTTTTCATGTCTTTGACTTCAAGAATACCTTCTTGTGCTTTTCTTCCAACAATAATACGATAACGACAACCAATTAAATCAGCATCATTTAATTTCACTCCTAAAGACTCATTTCTGTCATCGACTAATACTTCATATCCACGCTCTTGTAGAGATTTTTCAATATCTAAAGCCATCGAAAAGCCGATGCTACCTACTTTATCCACTGGTAAAATATGAATGAAAAATGGAGCTACTGATTTAGGCCATAATACTTTTAAATTTTCATTGTGTTGTTCTAAAATAGCCATCAATAAACGACTGACACCAATTCCATAGCAACCCATAATCACTGGTTTTTTCTGATTATCAACGTCGATGAAATTTAATCCCATAGGGACGGAATATTTTGTTCCAAGTTTAAAGATGTGTCCAACTTCAATTCCTTTTGCATGGCAAATCTTACCTAATCCATCTGGAGATAAAGTACCTTCTTCTAATGGATACAATTCATAATTACTTGCAAAGTCGCTTTGGTCACTATAAACAATGGTATCTTCACCAATGTCACATAATACCATAAATTCTTCACTACTTTTTCCACCAATCGCACCACTTGCCGCATTCACAATACGATAAGTTAAACCAAGACGGTCAAGAATACGAATATAAGCACCACGAACTTTCATATACCATTGATCTAAATCTTCTTCATTGGCTGAGAATGTATACAAATCTTTCATGATGAATTCTCTACCTCTCATTAAACCAAAACGTGGACGAAATTCATCTCTAAATTTTGTTTGAATTTGATACAAAGCTAGAGGAAGTTTTTTATAACTTTGAATATAATCTCGAACAACTGAAGTGATCACTTCTTCATGTGTTGGCCCTAAACAAAATTCACGATCATGACGATCTTTTAAGCGCATTAATTCTTTTCCATAAGCTTCCCATCGACCACTTTCAATCCATAAATCTTTGGTTTGTAGGGTAGGCATAAGTAATTCAGAACATCCAATTTGGTCTAATTCTTCACGAATGATATTTTCTATTTTCTTAATGGCACGATATGCTAAAGGTAAATAGGTATATACCCCAGCAACTTCTTGTTTAATATATCCACCTTTTAATAGAATTTTATGACTAGCAATTTCCGCATCTTTAGGTATATCTCTTAATGTGGGAATAAACATCAAACTTTGTTTCATTTTTTACTTCACTCCTATTAATCTTAAAATATCATTGAACGAAACATAAATCATGAGTCCAATTAGTAGTAAAAAAGTAACCGTAATTAGAGCTGTTTGTACTTTTTGACTTGGTTCTTTTTTTGTAATTGCTTCATAACCTAAGAATACAAGACGTCCGCCATCTAGTGCTGGAATTGGCAATAAGTTAAGTAAGCCTACATTTACTGAAAGAAACCCTATCCAATATAACAAAGTTGCGAAACCACTTTTTGCTGCTTCTTTCACGATACTAAAAATACCAACGGGACCACTTAAATCATCGACACCAACTTCTTTACTTGTGAAAAGCATTCCTAACGTATTGACCATAGAAACAACAGAGGATCCCATCATTTTTCCTGCATCGGGAAAACTTTTGAAAAAGCTATGTTTTATCGTTGGGGATATTCCCATAATCATCGTAACAATATCCACACTTTGTGTTTTATCAAAAAGTTCTTTTGAATAAGGAGTCACATTAATTTCTTTCATTTCCTCTTTTTCTCTAACTTTTAAAGTCATGGCTTTTCCTTCAACATTTCTTTGAAAAGCATGATAAACATCTTTCCAAGAAGTCATAGTGACTCCATCAATAGCAAGAATTTCTTGACCTTCTCGAAGTCCTGCTTTATAAGCTTTCGATGCTTCCGCAAGTGGTCCAATGATAATGCCATCTTGAGAAATATCTTCTACCATACTAATGGAATAAATAATGGTTTGAGGAGAAACTTGCGCGATATGAGTAGTTGAATCTCTTAAATAGGTCACTGTGATTTTACCAACTATATCTTCATCTGTTCGATACTCTTCCATAAATATAGAAACATCATTCCATGAATTAACTTTCACTGTGTAAGTTGTATGATCCTTTTTAGAAGCACTTAACGTTTGTAGGGAATCTCCATCACGAAGACCAGCAATATAGGCAGGACTTTCTTCAGGAGTGTCATAAAGAGTGGTTGATTTCATATCACTATATCCTGTTAACCAACAAGAAAAGAAAAAAGCAACCAAAGCTAAAATGAAATTCATTAAAGGTCCACCAAACATGACCAACGCACGAGCTCCTTTAGATTTGGAATTTAAGGTACGATTGTAGGGAGCAATTTGATATTCTGTTGTATATTTCTTTTGTTTCTTTTCTTTTGGAAGATTTTCTTTTGTTGCTGGAATAGCTTTTGTAAAGACAAACATAGCTTGTGGATCCACAGGATAAGTAACTTCTTCATTCATAGCTTCTATTGAAGCGTTGGCTTCCTTATATTTACAACGAATAAATAAATTTCCAGTTTCTTCTTTATCAAATAAATCGTATTCTAAAATAGTCACTGTTGGAAGATCATCAAATAAATCATTATCAATGTTTAAATAAATTTTTTTAATAATTCCCTCTTCAAGAAGTATTTTCACATCTTTTGTTTCTACTAAAGGATCATTTTCCTCTTCTTCACCAGCAATAGCACAAAATCCACCAATAGGAAGTAGGCGAAGAGCATAAACAGTTTCTCCTTTTTTCTTTTTAATCAGTTGAGGTCCCATGCCAAAAGCAAATTCACGGCAAAGGATTTTCGCACGTCTTGCAAATAAAAAGTGACCCCCTTCATGAATACAAATAATTAAACCAAGAGCAAAAATAAAAGCTAAAATACCAATAATGATATCCATTTTTATTTCCTTTCCACATCATAATATTGTCGAATTTTATTTCGAACTGTTTTATCTACATCCATAATCTGATGTACATTAGGATGTTGAATATTTTGTGTTTCTCTCATCGATTCTTGAATGATTTTTTCAATTTCCAAGAAAGAAATCTTTTTTTCAATAAACAATTGAACAGCTTCTTCATTACTTGCGTTAAAAACAGTTGGCATGATGCCTCCTTGTTTTCCTGCTTCGTAATATCTTCAGGATCGCCGTCAATAGCGATAATTACTGAAGGCAGGTAGCGGTTAT
>CANQVW010000035.1 GCA_947627395.1 uncultured Bacilli bacterium
CTATTGTTTGCAATGGAAATTACTTAGGAAACAAACATGGACATCCACATGCAGATAGTATTAATCATTTATATCAGTATGACCATTCTTTATCTATTTATGCAATTTGTGGAGGGGGAACATTAGATGGTATATTTGATAATAAAACAAGAGCTTATCGTTGTTCTAGTGAAGAAAGATTTATTGAAAGAAATGGTACGATTACCATTCGTATTGATGCCAATGGATATAACATCTCATCTGAATATTATGGTTCATCTCCATTAGAATTTTCTAGTACAACTTATTGGAATAATAATCCATTTAGAGAATATTTACATCAAAATTAGTTTTCAAGAATTCCTGTTAGATCTTCTAGCAGGTTTCTTTTTTTTCATAAATAAAAGACATGCTCTTGACATACATTGTTATAGAGAGGAAAAAAGAATGGTTGATGATATTTTATATAACGACATTATTCATTTGATGGATGCAACCAAAACAGAAGTTCAGTATACATGTTTAGGAACAGAAATACTTCTTTTAGCTTTGGTGAGTATTCCAGATTCCATGACCCATTTGATTTTACAAGAGCTTAAAGTGAGTAAGGAAAATATTTTAGATGCAATTCATCATTCTTATTTTTTAAGGAAAGATGCTCCATATACATCAAGGTTAAAAGAAGTCATAGCTCGAGCACAAAAATTGGAAAGCGAAAAAGAATATGTATATGATGAAGCTTACTTATATAGTTTATTAAGCTCTGAAGACAATGCGGCCATCAATATATTAAGAGGATTTGAAATTGAAGGGAGGATCATCTTGGATGAATTAAATAATGCACTAGATTACTTATCACAAGAATCTAATTTATTAATCAATATGACAAAGCTTGCCAAAGAAGGAAAAAATAATCCTTTTATTGGTCGAAAAGATTATTTAGAAAGAATGGATAGAATTCTATCCAAAAAACAAAAAAATAATTGTATGTTAATTGGACTCGCTGGGGTGGGAAAAAGTGGTCTTGTTGAAGGATTGTGTGAACAATATCTCAAAACCAAACCAGAAGTGACCATTTATCGTATGGATTTAGGTGCTGTTTTAGCTGGAACTCGTTATCGAGGCGATTTAGAAGAAAGGCTTTTGGATGTATTAGAAGAGATTAAAGATCAAAATTGTATTTTGTTTATTGATGAAATACATAATATTTTATCGACAGGATATGCGGAAAGTAGCATGGATATTGCTAATCTTTTGAAACCCTATTTAGCTAGATCTTCTTTAAAATGTATTGGTGCAACAACCACAGAAGAATATTATAAATATATAGATAAAGATAAAGCATTATCTAGACGTTTTCAAAATATTTATGTTCATGAACCAAAAGAAGAAGAATGTTTTGAAATTCTAAGAGGTATTAAAAAAGAATATGAAGTATTTCATCATGTTCATTATTCAAATAAAGTTTTACGTGACATTATTCATGCCTCTAGTTATTTGATTCATCGCCATTTTCCCGATAAAGCCATTGATTTATTGGATGAATCTGGTTTATATGCAACAAGGCATCATCAAAAAGAAGTCAACCATTTTCATGTTCATACACTTATATTAGAAATGTTAGGCATCAATCGATCTAAAGCACAAAAAAAACTTACATATTTACCCAAAACCATTCAAACATCGATTGAAGAGTATTTAAATCTTAAAAGTAAACCTTACATTTTATATCATGTTTGCATCAATCAAGAACAAAAAGAACACATTATCAAATCTCTAAAAGAAGTGTTTCAAATCAATGAGGAACATATCTTAGAAGTGGATTTTCATGATTTTACCGATCCACACCACCTTTCCACATTACTCGGCACTTCCCCAGGTTACGTTGGATATGACAATGGAGGAACATTATCCAATCATATTTTAAAACATGACATTTCAATCGTTGTATTTAAAAATTATATGGAAGAAGAAACCATCTTGCATAAAATTTTAAAACAAATTCAAATAGAAGGTAAAATCAAAGATTTTCAAGGAAATGACTTAGATTTTAAAAATACATGTTTATTATTTTTACCTGAGAAAAAAGAAAAAATTGGTTTTGTGTCTTAACCAATTTTTTTGTTTTTTTATTAAAATATAGATTTACTCAAGGAAAATAGAAATTATCCCTTTATAAATTTTAATTTCCGTGCTATAATAGACTATGATTGAAAGAAAAGTGGTGAGAAAATGGCGAAGGAAAATAATTCTAAAATGATGTTGACAGAAAAAAATGAGCATTTAATTGACATCTTTTCTGATAATTATTATTTAGAACTTGGAAATATTAGTTACAATGTTTTAGAAGATTTATTGGCAAAAAAACTTGTTTCTTATAGTCGCTTAACGTATTTCAATATAGAAAATAAAGGAATTGGATCCTTTGCTTCCACAAACCAAGAAATTAAAAATAAACTTCCTTTTGTTTTCTTTCAAAATATGATTCGATCGAATCGTGCCAATCAACTGGTAATTACTTATGGATTACTTGTTCGAAGAAAAGGATATAAAGAGTTTTTTACTCCTATGGTTTTAATTCCAGTAAATATGTACTTTGAAAATGATGATATCTTTTTTCAATTGATTGCTAAACCAATGGAAAATCCATTATTAAAAACAGACCGTAAAGTTTATATGGATTTACTGAGTGGAGAAAAATTAGATACCATTTATTCACTAGATCGATATTGCATGAGTTTTATCAAACATAAAAAAATGAATGTTCGATTAGAAAATTATTTAACCATTGTAAATACAAGGCAAAAAGAAATTACATTAAATCATGATCAATTTATGATCGATACAGTGGATACATCCAGTATTGAAACAGGATATGGTGTAGAAGGGAAACAAGATACTTATCCAATTACTCCTTTAAATCGTCAACAAAGAATTGCCTTACAAAAAATACATTCAGGAAATAGTTTTGGTTTATGGGGATATGATGGTGTAGGAAAAACCACAGTTTTAATTAATGCAGCAAGTGATGCCCTAGAGCAAGGAAAAAGGGTATTATATGTTTCAAATCATGATAAAACATTAGAACAAGTTTATCGTACTTTTAAAGAGCATCAACTAGATTTTCATGTAGTGAATTTACAATTTTCTTTTCCATCTTTAATGGCAAAAACACCAGAAATGAAAAAAAGCCAAATCATTGATACAGTATTAAAAAATGAAATCAAAGATAAATACCAAAAAGTAAATGAATATGAAAAATTACTTTCCAATCGAATTATGAATTTTCGTTTTATTGATGTATTAAAGGAATTGGTTTTGGTTGGTAATTTTAAAAAAGAAGATAAATTTCCAACCTCTGTTTTAGAAAACAGTGATATTTTATATAAACATGAAATTGAAGAAGTAATTGAAAGTTTAAGTATCATTGATAAAGAAATAAAAAAAATTGAAAGTTTTAAAAATTCCAAATATATTAATATTCCAATCAATCATACCATTAAAAATGTTAAACAAGTGATTGATTTATTAGAAAAAATGAAAGAATTTTACCAAAGTTTATATCAATATAAACGTACTTTGGAAGAAAAATATGGATTTAATGAAATTTATAATTATGCAAGGTTTCGTAATATTATTCATAATTTTAATCAAGTTGAAAAGGAAAGTATTCCAAGTGTATGGTTAGATACAAATAGTAAGGGAGAATTGTTTCATTTTAAAAAAGCAAAAGAATTGGCAAAGGAGTTAAAGAATGAAATTCTTTTAGCGATGGAATTACAAGAAGAATTGGATACTACTTATCATAAAGAAAGTTTAGAAAATTTTGATGCTCAAGCAGCATTAGAACAGATATTAGATTTTTATTTTACTTTAGAGGATAGTGATAAAGTAGATGCTTTTTTGGAAGTCAATCCAAGAATTAATAAATCCCTTTCGTTTACAATGAACCAAATTGAAATATGTGATAGTACTTTAAAAAGAATTGCGGAAAGATTAAAATGGACTTTAAGTTTTAAAAACATTGATGCTTTTGTAGAAGTGTGTGAATTTGTTCAATTCTTAAATAAGGGTATTTTCTCTTTTTCTTGGTTAGAGCTTACAGAAGAGGAAGCTAATATTGAAAAGTTAACTTCTCTTGAAGCTTCTTTAAGAGAATTATATGAAGGACAAAAATTGTATCAACAATATTTTGATAACATGCATAGTATTGATAGTAACATTGCTCTTTTAGAAAAAAAATATCATCGAAAAGGTTCTAATTATAAATTTAAAGGTGCTGAAGTGTATCCATTGATTAAGAAGTTAAAATCTTATCGACAACTTAAAGAAAAAGAAAATCAAATGAATGAAGAATATCGACAATTTACAGGCACAACATACATTGAGGGTAGATCCCTTCTTCCCGTTTATCAAGAATGTGTTGCAAAATTAAAAGCTATTCATTATGTTGAATATCAAAAAAAGTTTGTGAAAGCTTTAAAAACAGTTAAACCAGAAAACATTGCACGATTCTTCAAACAATTTAATTTATTTTATCGTTCTTATATGAATATTTGTGAGAGTTATGATGAGCTTGTTTCATATCATTTAGCAAAAGAAACCAAGAATTTTAATAGTAAAATTGATGCTATGAGAGAAATATATCAATATTGTGTTAAAGTTTTGTTGATTCAACAAGATATGGAAAGAGTAACCAAAAAATCGATTGAAAACATTCACTTAAAAGATTTTGTTGAATTATGCAAAAAGAATGAACAATTAAATGAATTAAAGAAAAAGATTGATAAAAATAAAACATACATGCATTTATTTTCTTTCTTGTTTAGGGGACATAAAACCAATGTTGATCGATTAATAAATACGATAGATCTTTTTAGTTTATATGTGGATTTATTTAAGGATAGTCATAGTTTAGTGGAAAGTTTTAACGACGATACACATCAAGATATTCAATCTATTTTAGAGATAGGTTCACAAACTATTGAAAATACCGATGAACATTTTAAATCTTATTGTAGATTTTTTAAAGATGGTGTAGGTAAATATTATTATGATCAGTTTAGTAGCGTTATTGTCATGTTAGGAGATTTAATTTCTTCAAAAGAAGAACTTCAAGTTTATTTAAAAATAACCAATCAAATGAAAGTTTTGTTAGACCATAAATTGGTTCAATTAAATCAATATATTATTGATCATGATAGAGAATCTTTTTGTGAGCGATTTAAATTTTCTTATTTCGATGATTTGTATCAAAGATATATTCAAATGTATCCACAAGTCGAAAATACATCAGATTATATTGATTTATTAAAACAAGTTAAAACTTTAGAAAAAGAGTTATTAGAAAGTAATATAGAGACCATCAGAAATAAAAAACTGCCTCATTTTAATTTTGGAATGGTTAAAAATATGAATTATAATCAATATGTTGAGAAAACAACAGGTATTAAAAGTATTTTTCTTACGGATACACAAATTGCTAATTATTATTTAGATATTGGTCTATTTGATTTGGTATTAATTGATGATGCCCATTTATTAGATGCAAACGAATATTCTAATGTCATTCAGGCAAAACAGGTCGTTATTGCTGGAACAGAAAAAATTCAAACATCTATTTCTTCAAGTTTATTATCTCGTATTAGAAGCAACAGTGTAATGAGATTGAAATATCGTTATACACCAACACCACTTTCTTTATTAAAACAAATGAATCATATCCATGGTCGGTTTTATTCTGATCTAAAAAAGGATGAGGGGATATCCATTGTATCAGAAAGCGGATTTAATGCTTTAATTGAAATTTATAAAGAAAATCCAAAAAGTGTTGTAAATTACTTTACTTCATCCTTGTCAGATACAAGAGAAATTTATCAAAAATTGGCGCAAAAGTTTATTGATGAAGGATATAACGAGCGTTTTATTTTCACATTCTTTCGCAATCAACTAAACATTTGCGATCTTGAACTTGGGTATTTCTTTGATGCGGATTATAATGTGTTAGATTTAAAACAATATTTTGCTTTAGATGATGAATATTCAGCAGTGAATATGGTTTCAACATTGTTATCTTGTCGTCATCAATTGGTCATTTTAGATTCAGAACAATATTTAGAACAAAATATTGATACACATTTCATGAGAAATTTAAAACATGTCATTCAAGATAGTGCAGAACCGATTGCTTTGGTAATGGATGAAGTGATTGGTAAACTTGCAAAGGATTTATCAAAATATAAAATTAAAGCAATTGGATCTTATGACCAATATACTTTGATTGTCCAATATCATCAGAGATACTATGGCATTATGTTATTTGAAGATCCAAAAATGACGGAGTTTGAATTATTAAATCATTATCGTAGTATTGGAACTGGAACATTTCCAACCATTGTGATTTGGTTAGTTGATTGGGCAACTCACCCTGAACAAACCATTGAAAAAATCGTAAGGGAGATTTATCGTGGTTAAAAGAGGGAGTAAAAAAAGGTTTAGAGAATTTTCAAGCTATATTAAACATCATCCTAATAATTACTATTATGCTAGAACAACATTAGCAAAGTTAAAAGAAGAAGGATATGATGTTAGTACGCAACTTTACATGGGAAGAACGTTATTGCATACAGCCATCGGGCTAAAAGATGTTCGATTACTTCGTATTTTTATTGAAGCAGGTGTTAATTTGAATTTAGCAAACGACTTAGGAAATACACCTCTTCACCAGGCGGTATTGGCCAATCGACTTGATTTTGTGGAAGAACTGGTAAAAAGTGGTGCAGACATTCATATGGGGGCAGAAATGGAAGAAACTCCTTTGCACATGGCTGTTGCCTTAGGGAATTTACCCATCATACAATATTTAATTGAGCAAGGTGCTGATTACAAATTGGTAGATGAAGCCAATGCTTCTAGTTTAGACTATGCTATAGATGAAAAAAATGTTGATGTACTCAAGTATTTTTTAACACTGGATATGGAAGAATATTATCGAGATGAAATGGAAAAAATAATAGAAAGAAGTTAGTTTATGAAAGAAAGATTTAATGAAATTTATGAAATGATCAAAAGTATGACTAATAATTTTAGTACTTTAGGTATTATTTTATGTGCTGTTGATGTTTTATTGACGATTAGTATATTTATCATTTTATATAAAGTTTTAAAATTTAAATTTAAAAGAAAAAAAGTATTTGTATTTGTTGTTTTAGCATTCTTAGTTTATGCACTTGCTTTTGTATTCAATTTACGTTTGATGGTGATGATCTTAAAAGTTCTTGGCTTTTGGAGTATTGGTTTACTTATTATTGTATATAGTCAAGAATTGAAACATCTCATTGAAATGGGATTTCATAATAACTCAACAGATAATTTCATTGCAACAGAAGAAGAAAAGAAAGAAATCATTGCTATTTTAGTCAATTCCGCAAAATATTTGTCAGATAGGCAAATTGGAGCCTTAATTACCATTGAACGTTCCGACAATTTAAATTCTTTTATTGATAAAGCTATTCTCATTAAAAGTGTCATTACAGAAGAATTATTAACCACTCTTTTCTTTGTTGGAACAGCAACACATGATGGTGCAGTCATCATTCGTAAAAATCGTATTATGTGTGCTGGCGCTTACCTTCCATCCACAGATAAATATGATGTTCCTAAATCATTAGGAACAAGACATCGTGCTGCAATTGGGTTAAGTGAAAGATATGATGCGATTACCATTGTTGTTTCAGAAGAAACAGGAAAAATATCTGTCACTGTCGACGGGGTCATTCAATTAGGATTGACAGAAGATCGTTTAAGAGAACTTTTAGAACAATATTTGTTAGTGAAATAAAAAAGACTATTTTTTAAATTGATAAAGAAAATAAAAATAAAAAAAATGAAGAAAGAGTCCTAAAAAATTTAATCTAAAAAGGATTCTTTTTTTCTTTCTTCAAAATCCTGTAAAAAGTTTCCTTGAAAAACCATTCATAATGTGCTATACTAATAAAAAAGGTTCATTTAGGAGGCATATATGGATTTATTAAAAGGATTAGGATTAGGACTTGCCTTTGGATTTATTATATGGAACATGATTCGTAATAAAAAAGCATCAATTGTTTCCTTTATTTTATTTCTCTTGGTTGCTGTTATTTTTTGTATTCAAAGTATAGATAAAAGTTATTATGAAAGTAAATTTGGTTCGATTTCATATTTTGATGTCTATCTTTTAGTTGTCACCTATATCATGGTTGCTTTATCTATTCTTGAACTTGTTTTGGGAAGTAGAAATAAAAAGGAACCTAAAGTAGAAGAAACTTTACAAGAAAATGAACCAAAAGAAGCGACTTCTATAGAAGAAACTCAGGAAAATCAATATTTTTATGCTATGTTACCAGAACCTCTTGCCTATTTTGATGAAAAAAAGCAAGGCTATGTATTAAATCAAGCTATGAAAAAGGAACTTCAAGTTTCTACGGATTTATTAACCACTGCAACATTGAAAGAAAAAATGAATGAAGAAGATCAACCCACCTATATGGTGAATCAAAAAGCAACGAGCGGGGAAGTTTATTATCGACTGAAAACAGCAAGTGGTGAAAGTTGGTTTGAAGAACTTCATGCTGTATATCAACATCAATTATGTATTGTTTTACGAAAAAACATTGGTATGAACGTCAATATTGGTTCTTTTAAAGAATTGAATCAACAATTAGAAAATTGGATAGAACAAAAGAAAGATTTTTATTTCATTGTTTTAAATTTGGTCAGCATAGAGAAAATCACATCAACACAAGGAAAAGATTTTGCAGATATCTGTACAGCCAAATATTTTGCAAAAATATTCAATGGACCTTTAAAAGATGGTCTTTCTATTTACCGACTAGGAAATACAGAATATGCATTGTTGATTGAAGAGAGTGAATATTATGATTTAATTCTTCGTCAATTGGCAAATAAAAGCTGTGAGCTTGTATATCAAGAATTTTTTATCAATAAAATTCGTATGACTATTCATGGAAAAATGGGAATGGTTTCTTCTAAAGATGTTTCGTCGCTTAGCCCAAGATCAATTGCCAATGCTGCGTTTGATATGGTTCAACAAGCAAGTAGCTTAAATTATGAAGAGGATTATTGTATTTATCAAGGCTTAGATTTATCAAATGAAAGCTGTTCCTTAGAAGATTTAAATTTACATCCTGATACGGATTTAGACTTATTCAAGAAAGACTTTTTGGAAGAATGAAGCAAGAGCTAAGGAAGAGATGTTTAAAGATTCGCTTTCAAAATGTTTCTTGTGAAGCTATCTTAAATAGACTAGAACAACTTGTTTTGAAATTTTCTAGCATTGCCTTATATCAACATATTGGCAATGAGTTGTCTTTGGAAAGTCTCATAAACAAGTTTTTTTTATCTAAGAATATTTATCTACCCTACTCTAGTCCAGAAATTTGCTTTCGTAAATTTGTAGATTGGAAAAAAATGGAAGAAGATGTATTTCATATTCTTGCTCCCATTGGAAAAAATGAACCTATCGAACATATTGAAGCGATTGTTTTACCCTGTGTTGCTTGTAATGTCGATGGATATCGCCTAGGATATGGAATGGGATGTTATGATCGCGCACTTACTTTCTATCAAGGAATAAAAATTGGAATCATTAATGAGGCATGTTTATTAGAAGAATCGTTTCAAGAAGAGCATGATGTTCCTATGAATTATATTGTAACTGAAAAAAGAATACTTGAGGTGAAGAAGCATGTTTGATTGTATTTTACTTATGGCTGGAAGTGGAGTAAGATCTCACCTTCCGTATAATAAAATTTTACATCCGATTCAGGGTAAACCCATTTATGAATATAGTTTAAATCTTTTCTTGTCTATGAATGAATGTAGAAGTGTAATTGTTGTCATCAAAAAAGAAGATGAAGCTCTTTATCATTTTCCAGCTACTCCCAAATTAAAGTTAACTTACGGCGGAGCAACAAGAACAGAAAGTGTTTTGCATGGATTAAAAGAAGCAAAGGAAGAAAAAGTTTTGATTCACGATGCCGCAAGACCCAACATTCAAAAAGAACAAGTAGAAGAAGTCTATAAAGCATTAGATAGTTACCCATGTTCTGTGTTAGCAACTCCAGTTGTTGATTGTATTAAAGAAGGTAAAAATGGTTTTGTTACAAAGACATTAGATCGAAATCAATTATGGAGTGTTCAAACACCGCAAGGAGTTTTAAAAGATTTATTATTGAAAGGATTAGAAGAAAGTTCAATGTCCTATTATGATGATGTGGAAGTATTAGAAAAAATGTTTCATATGAATGCAAAAATCATTGTTGGAAATCCAAATAATATCAAGGTGACAACTTTCCAAGATATACAATATATGACATATTTATTAGGAGGAAATCATGAATAAATTATATCGTATCGGACATTCCATGGATACCCATCGACTTGTTGAAGGAAGAAAACTATTTCTGGGAGGAATAGAAATTCCTTTTGAAAAAGGTTTAGAAGGACATTCAGATGCTGATGTTGTTTTACACGCAGTTGCGGAAAGTATTTTGGGAGCATTAGCATTAGGGGATTTAGGAGATCATTTTCCTGACACAGATCCTAAGTATTATCAAAAGGAATCCTCATATTTTGTAAATGAAGTGGTAGAAATGATGAAACAACAATCTTTTGAAATCAATAATATAGATATTATTGTATATTTAGAAAAACCACACTTATCTATGTATAAAGAAGCAATGAAAAATTATATTGCCTATTTACTTAAAACAGATTCATCGAATGTTAATATTAAAGCAACTCGTAAAGAAGGTCTAGGTTATATTGGACGAATGGAAGGAATTAGTGCAGAATCTGTTGTTTTGCTAAAATCCAAAGGAATGATGAAGAAACTATAATCAATCAATATATGGTTTTACAATGACAAAGGACAATACTACTTTTAAAGGTTGTCCTTTTTATTTATTTTGATAATATTTAAATCCATAAAAAATGACAAATTTTTTACTTCCTTTTTGATATGATACTTTCAAATATTTTTTCTTATTCAAAAAAACATTTGACATTATATCACTAACGATATATAATAGTATTATAAACTAGATAAAACAGTTTAAGAAAGTGAGGCGTTTATGGAAATGATTCAAAAAGAAAAAAGTATAGTACATTCATTACCCCAATATTCCAAAAAAGAGGAATTGTGGAACGTGTTAACACATGTTTTTGGGGCTTTATTTGGCATCATTGCTTTAATTTTAGGAATTATAAAATCAATACATTTAAATTCATGGGTTCAAGTACTTGGAATGAGTATTTATGGATTAAGTTTAATTTTATTATATGTGATGAGTTCTTTATATCATTTTTTAAAAAGAGGAAAAGCAAAGGCCGTTTTTCGTGTATTGGATCACTGTTCCATATTTATTCTTATTGCAGGGACGTATACGCCCATTTGTTTAGGACCATTGAACAAAAATAGATTTATTGGAACAGTGATTTTAATTATTCTTTGGGTATTAGCTATTTTAGGAATTACTTTAAATGCGGTTATGATGAACAAAGTTAAAATCATCAGTATGGTGATTTATTTAATGATGGGTTGGTGTGCTTTAATTGTAATTCGACCTGTCATTCATGAGTTAACTTGGAAGGGATTTACATGGATTTTATTAGGGGGAATTTTATATACCATAGGGGCTATTTTATATATGTTTTCTAAAAAAAATCATATGATTTATGGACATTGTATTTGGCATTTATTTGTTTTATTGGGAAGTTTTGTCCAATATATAGGCATTTATTTATATGTTTTATGAAAACATGCTTATATTTTTTGCTTTCATAGAGAAAATATGATATAATAGGATATTATATGATGTTTTGTTGTTTATTCCTTTGAACGAATATAATAGATTAGAATCATCGAATATGAGGAGATATAAAAATGAAAGTAAAATCAAATTATACAATGATGTGTGATTTTTATGAATTGACTATGGCAAATGGTTACTTTGAAAGTGGATTACAAAACCAAATCAGTTATTTTGATGTTTTTTATCGAACTATTCCTGATCAAGCTGGGTATGCAATTTGTGCGGGATTAGAACAAGTGATTGATTATGTTCAGAATTTACATTTTGATGAAGAAGATTTATCCTACTTAAGAAGTAAGCATATGTTTTCAGAAGATTTTCTAAAGTATTTAGAAGATTTTCATTTCACAGGAGATATTTATGCAATTCCAGAGGGTACACCAATTTTTCCTAACGAACCCATTTTAATTGTACGTGCGCCTGTCATTGAAGCACAGTTTATGGAAACTTATATTTTATCAGAATTAAATCACCAAACCTTAATTGCAACCAAGGCCAATCGAATTGTACGTTCTGCACAAGGCCGTGCCGTATCCGAATTTGGAGCAAGGAGAGCTCATGGAGCAGAAGCAGCCATTTTAGGTGCAAGAGC
>CANQVW010000036.1 GCA_947627395.1 uncultured Bacilli bacterium
CCATATGAACACGAATTTGATGTTTTCTTCCGCCCTCGATTTGAACCGAAAGTAAACTCTTGTTTTCTTTTACATCTAAAACAGTATAAGATGTTTCAGCTTTTTTTCCTGTTTTTGATATTCTTTGTTTATTTTGATGTCGGTCTTTTCCAATGGGTAAAGATATCTTTCCCTGTTTTAAGGAAAACGTTCCATGAACAACACAGATATATTCTTTTTTAATTTTGTGTTCAAAAAACAAATGACATAAATAAGCGTGGCTTAAAAAATGTTTTGCAAACATTACCAATCCACTGGTTTCATAATCCAACCTGTGAACAACATGTACTGCCCAAGGCTGGTGTGTTTTATGATAATAACTGCTTAATGCATTACTTAAGGTTTCTTCATCTGTTCCATCAGGATGAATTAAAATAAAAGGAGGCTTATTAATCACAATGAAATCACTATCTTCATAAACAATATCCAAAGGATAGGAAAATGGACGGGTATGATTTTCCTCCATATCTTCAATTTTTAAAGTGAGTTGGTCATTTTCTTTTAGAATGGTATTGAATGGCAAAAAGGTATGATTGATTAAAACTCTTTTTTCTTGTTCTAAACGATGAATCATTTTTTGAGTTACATGATAATATGAAAAATATTCTAAAAGACTTTTTCCAATCAAGATTTTTGGGATATCTCTTTCCATTGTTCTTCTCCATAAAACATTTTCAGAAATTTTTCTTCATTTAAAATCACAAGTGGATGATCTTTTGCCATTTTGATGGCTTGTTCTAACAATTCTTTTTTTCCATTATGGAAATAAACAAAATAATCACAAGTTGAATTTAAATTCTTTTCATAAGTACATCCGTAAGAAGCAAGTTTTAAAATGATATCTTTTCTTTTGATTCTTTTACATCTTCCGCTCATAGCAATTTTCTTTTGATTCCATTTTGTATCTTTTTGAATGAGACGAGGACGATAGGCGTCGTAAGAAGCAAAGTTAAAATGAATGGTCTGATATAATTCTTTTACAGTATCTACCTGATAAATTTTCATGGCTCTTATAACAATTTTTGCACAAATTCTTGCATCACTTAAGGCTTGGTGATGATTTAAATCTTCTTCTAAATAAGATGCGATTGTTGAAAGCTTGTGATTGATTAACGTATGTTTATCCCACAAATGGCGAGATAATTTTACTGTACATCCATACTGAATATGTGGAAGTGGAAGATGATATTTGATTAGCATGGCTTTTAAAACACCAAAATCAAAAGGTGCATTATGAGCAAATAAAATGGTATTGTCAAAAACAAAAGAAATTTGTTCCCATAATGTTTTAAAGTTGGGTGCATCCTGAACCATTGAAGGTGTAATATGATGAATTTCAATCGTGTTTTCTTCAAAGGGTTCTTCAGGTTGAATGAGAAAAGAGGATTCGTAAACAATTTGTCCATTTCTTATTCCAACTATTCCCAAACTACAGGCACTGGTTAAATTATGATTGGCTGTTTCAAAATCAATGGCATAAAAATCAACCATTTGAATCATTATAGTTGATCCCAGCCTTCGATTACACGAATTAATTTCTTTGCCACCGCATAAAATCCTAAATCAGTTAGATGAACTCCATCCACTGTTTCTTCAAATCCATATTCTTTTAATAACTCTTCTCCATCTATGAATAAAACTCTTTTTTGATTTTTCTCAATATCATAAAAACGTTTAAAAGTTTCTTTAATTTCTGGTTTTAAACGTGACATTCCTTCAGGAAAATGACTCATTAAAATGATTCGAACATCTTGAGGGATGATGTCAATAAATTTAGGTAACTTTTCTGCTAAAACCTCAGGGCTCGGACTATTGGCTTCTACTTCTAAAACTAAATATTTGGGATGAATTTCTTGAATCATATCAGCGATACTTTCTTCTAATTTACAACTTCCTGAAAATCCAAGATTGATGACTTCATAAGGAAGGTGGCGATCCATGATAGTAGAATATGCCATTCCAGGACGAGTAGCACATCCTCCTTGAGAAATAGAAGTTCCATAAACAACAATTTTTTCTTGTTTTTCTTTTAAGAATTCGATTTTTGAACCTTCTTCTATTCCTAGTATAGCTTCATCTAATCCTGCATAAAGAGGAAAATAGATACGATATTCTCTTTCTTCACGACTAACATCTTTTAATAAATCTAGTTCGTAGGATGCAGCATTAATTTTTGTTGTATAAATAAAGACCCATCCATCCACATCATGATAATATAAGTCAAATCCAATGGTTCCCACGGCTGTCATATGGGACATATAAGCTCCACTTCTTAATTTTGCCTTGATTTTAATAAAAGGTGAATCTGTTTTAAAGGTAATATTAATACCACTAGGACACTTTTTTAGTTGATCAACTCCTTGACTCACGCTCACCCCTTGTTTTAAGCGGTCAAAATCTTTTTTTCCAACTTCAAAAAATGCCATTCCACGTAGTTCCAAACGCTGTAAATTAATCCACTCAATTTTTTGCTGTTTCGAGCTCGTTGCCTCAGCCATATTGACATCAATTTTTCTAACATCCATTGTTTTCCTTCCTTCTTTCTTTTCAAACTACATTTATTATAGCATTTTTTGCATGAATTGAAAAGAGCAAAACCAAAGAGAAAATACAAGTTGTTCTTTTTTTAATTTTAGAACTCACCCCGATAATTGCCCTAGAATCTTTTCTTTTTTGAAACATTTAATTATTCACGATTCTAAAACAAATTCATTTTAAATAAAATTATCCCTAAAGAATCAAGAAATAGAATCCTGTTTTTTATTTCTTGCCATTTTTTGGATTCTGAAGGAAAAGAAAAAACTAAAAAGTTCTTTTATTGATTTGATTTAAATTAAATTACCAATTTTTAGTAAAAGATTTTTTTCTATGATTTCTATGGATTTATGCTTTTCTTTTTAGAAGAAATATGATACAATATTTTTAAGGAGGAAAAGAAAATTCATGAAGAAAACCATATGGCTCTTCTTGGCTTTGTTTATACTTCTTTTCGCGGGGTGTAGCCAGGAAAAAAACAAAAGCCCAGAAGATATCTTAGAAGAACTCGCAAATACCATTCAATTAGAGGATTCTACCTCTACAGATGTGAATCTTCCAACCACTTATACCCATGAAGGAAAAGAAATTACAGCCCTTTGGGAAAGTAGCAACGAAGATGTACTTTCTAAGGAAGGAAAAGTAACACAAGAATTAGAGTCTCAAGTTGTTACTTTAACTTTAACTTTACAATTAGAAGAAGCAACAAAAACAAAAACTTTCGAAATCGTTGTTTTGGGTAAAGGAAATCAATTTGTTTTAGAAAATGCTATGAAAACCATTGAATTACCAAAAGAAATTTCAAATGACATAACGCTTCCCTTGATTGTGTCTTATGAAAATTACCATTGTCGTGCAGAATGGAAATCCGATAAACCAAACATACTTACAGATTTAGGAAGAATCATTCCAACAGCAACAGATCAAACCATTACTTTATCTGTTCGTTTAACATTCCAAAATGATACATTAGATAAAAGTTGGCAAATTTTAGTGAAAGCTTATGATGTAACTAAAATAGATGCCGCTTTAAATCAACTTACTCTTCCAAGTGAAACAGATGTAGATATCACTCTTCCAACATCAATTACCCATCAAACCGATGAATATCTAGTGACTTGGACATCCTCTCATCCTGATATCATTTCAGAAGATGGAAAAGTGTCTTCACCAAATGTTGAAACACAAGTCACATTAAAAGCTACCATTCAATACGGAAATATAACAAAAACAAAGGATTTTACCATTCTTGTATCTCCTTTATCTGTAAATAGTAAATTTAATCTTGTCCTAGATGAATTTGCTTTACCATCCAAAATCTCTAGTGATATTTTATTACAAACATCTTTTAGATATAATATTCAGGGAACTTGGACTTCTTCTGATGAAAGCATTCTAAGTCCTGAAGGTAAATTAGGTTCCTTTACTGGAGCTAAATCCATCACTTTAATATTAACTTTAACTTTAGGGGAGGAAACTATGACAAAAGAATTTGAATTACAAGCCATTCATGAGCAACATATGTTCTTAGATCGTACATTTGAAGGAACAAAAGAAAATGTCATGATCAATGAAAATCAAAAATTAGTATTGGAAAATGGAAAATTAGAAGGAACTTATACAACAAAAGAAACAACAGTTCCGGAATTTAAAGAAGCTGTTGCTTCTTGGGCAGCTGTTACAAGTAAAACTGCAACTTGTGAGTTGTTTGTTCGTGTCAAAGTGGACCAAACGTGGAGTGATTATATTACTTATGGTGTTTGGGGATTAGGTCTTCAAAATGCATGTCATAATCAAAATCAATCTTTAATTAAATTAGATACAGATGAAATCATGATTTTAAATAATAAACGAGCAACTGCCTTTCAAATGAAAATTGTGTTAAAAAGAAATGCTTTAACAACTCCATCTCCAGTGGTCAGTCTACTTGCAATTACATTTGATATGCCTGGATATACCTTCGATGTTGATCATGAACTTGTACCAAGCAAAAAACTTTGGGAAGTTCCAGAATTATATCAACATGATGTACCAAGTATCGGATCTATTATTTGTAGTGCAACTTCTTCAACAATGCTATTAAAGTTTAAAGGTCACAACTTTTCATCTTTAGATCCATTAGAACATGAATACATTGCAGCACTTGTGAAAGACTATGGAAATGATATTTATGGAAACTGGGTTTATAATACCGTTGGTATGAGTAGTTTCGATGAAGTAAGTTATGTTAAAAGATTTTATTCTGATTATGAAACTTTCTATCAATTAGCATTTGTTGGCCCATTTGCAGCATCTATTAGAGCTAGTAAAGCAGATAATAATCCTGTGATATACACTTCCATGAAAACTGGTTTAGATGGACAATATACAAGCAACGGACATTTGATTGTTGTAACAGGATATGAAATTACCAATAATGGTACTTTCATCTATATCAATGACCCAAATGTAAAAGGTGTAGCCATTCGTATGACTCTTGAAAACTTTAAAAAGGTTTGGAGAAATGTAGCTTATGTCATTGAATAATGATGTTATTGAATAATATTCAATAGAACAATATTCATTAAAATATAGATAATTAAAAGAGGCTGTGAAAAATGCAGCCTCTTTTTTTATTTCAAATTATTATTCTATTTTTTAGCAGTCCCCAAAGAATAACCACCATAGACCATGTATCTTGACGACAATATATTTTTAAATAATTTCTTGTATCAGCTAAATCTTTAGACGATAATTGATCGAATTTTGCATATGCAACTTGTGCTTCAAGACCATTTTTAATACTTAATGTTTTATAAGACAAATCAGAAAAAATGGGTAATACCTTTTTTATGGAATAGGATCCATGTAAATCATTATGATAATAATTGATTTCGGAAGCTTCTTCTTCAGAATATCCTAAGCTCTCATAAAAACTTTTATTTCCTTTTAATAAAAACATTAAATCAAACATATGGTGATTAATGTTCTCTAATTCTTGTTTATATTCAACAAAGATTTCTCTCAATTCTTTAATTCTATTACGTTCAAAGTTTTGATTATATACTAAAACAGTACCACCCTTAGATAAATCAATGGTTTGAATCATTTTTTCAATCAATGCCTTACGACAATCTTGATTGTTATTTTCCGCAAGAAATTCAACATGGTCTTTTTCAATGTCACATACTCCTTGACTACGCTCGATATGAATAGAAAATTGAAACAGAGATTGCATATAAGGAGTTTCTTGATAAAATCTAGGTAAAGGGGAATTAAAAGATTCAAAATCCAAATGATAAATTGGATAAACTATTCCCTTATTGAATCCAGCTTTTATTTTATCAATATTAATATATTCTTTTTTGTTTTGATAACAATCATATTGAATTATATGATTTTTTTTCTCAAGCCAAGAATAAGGAATATCGTCAATAGATGTTTTATTCTCTTTATTTAATAAATCAAAAAAATAATGTTTTTGACCTTGTTCATCTTCAAAATTAGATTGACTAATGCGTATATATTCTAAAATTGAACCCTCTTTTAAAAACTTTTTCCAACAAATAGGAACAAAAAGACATTCTGTTGGTTTCATTCGTTCACAATACTTACCTACTAGAGGGGAAAAATCTTTATTCGTATTATTTTTTAAGCAATTGGTTAATTCATGATACATTCTTTCAATCTCTTTTAAATACTCTTTTGTAACACTTGTTAAATCAACAAAACAAATGACTTCTTCTTGATTTTGATCAGGTAAATAAGGATCTCTAAAATCATGATACGGTTCATTTAAATGATATCTATGATTTAATATACATAAGTAATATTGAACAAAAGAATTTTCTTTTGTTGCTTTTTCCACAATAAATCTTTCAATAGCTAAATCAAAAACATATTTACCAAAATTATCATATCGATTGAATAAACGCTCATATTGTTTATAATATTTTTTTTGTCCCTTTTCATCTTTAGGTATTGGATTTAAAGTATACATTCCATTTTGATAGGTAAATAAGAGATTTAGATCTTCTAATTGAGAAGAAGTGGTTGACTTAACTTCAAATATACGTCTTGTACCATCTATATTTTCTTGATATCCATCTAAATAACAATAATATTCATTTAGATCATCCTTAAAGGAAAAACATTTTTGCTTTTTCGTGTCGATATTGTATAAAATATTGTTATCAAATTTTTTGGTGGCAATTTCCATGGCATGTTGTTCCACCATTTGATAATAAGGAAGCATGATATCCAATTGTGTTCTATCTTTTTCTATCAAATCATCTCCTGTTTCCTCATCAAACATACTAGAAAGTATTTCTTCTTTTCTTTCATCATCTAAACATGAACTCATTAATTTTAGCTTGTAAATTTGGTCTAATATAGGAACATACTCACATCTTGTATATTCCTTAAATAGTGTTTTGGATATCTTCATCAATCATTTCCTCCTTACTCACCATTATATAAAGACGAATAAAAAAAGTCAAGCTGTAAAAACAAAACATTTTTACGTTTGACTTAATTTTTTCTTACAAATATGTAATACCCCTTCAACAAGCCCCACAAACAAAATTAATATAATAACCCAGGCAAATACTTTATCCATATCATTGTTATTGTAATGTCTTCGAATTTGACTTCCTAGAGTTTCATTGGATGGGGACATATATTCTGCCATGACCATAACTTTAATTCCCAGTCCAATGGACTGAATTAAGGAGGTAATCATATTGGGAATACAAATAGGAAGATAAACTTTAAATAAAACTTCCATGTTAAATGAACTAACCATCTTAACTTCTTCTAAAATGTTTTGATCTAAAGATTCATATCCTGATAAGATTCCTTCATATAAAATGGGTAAAACTACAAACGATGTCACAATATAAGGGGTTTCTTTAATTCCTATCATCATAAAGAATAAAATGATGATAGCAACAATTGGAACAGTTTTTAAAATAATCATTAAAGGTTGAATCATCGATTGAAAGGATTTAAAGCGATAACTCAAACTTGCAAATAAAAGGGCTAATGCAAAAGAAATGAAAATCGTAAGTAGGATATGTAAAATGGTTTTTCCAATAACTCCATAAATCATTTTCTCTTTAAAGATGGCCTTTAATGCTTTTAAGACATCTAATATACTAGGAATAATCATGGAGTTATGAAAAATGATACTTAAGATTTGCCACAATATCAATAAAAAGAAGATTCCTAAAAGAAAGAAGATTTGCTTTTTATATTTCATTGACGATAAAATTCATTATTAGGTAATTCGTATTGTAAGACGGTTAAATATTCTTCTACTTTTTGTTGATGATCTTTTGCTTTCATAAATTTTAAATTACTTCTTGGAATACTTTCGGTTAGAATATCTTTTCCAAGATCAGAAAAATAAGTGTCTTTATTTAGAATAGCGTCAGAATATGAACTAGGATTTTGATTCATTTCTTCCATATTCGTTGCAATTTTTTCAATGACTTTTGTAATATCTTCTTGATTCTTTGCATTTGGATTCACAAAAATAGCAGCTTGCATAATTTCTGTATCTTCAAAGACAGTTTGTAAATCAAAGATATGAATAGATAATTGTTGTTTTAATTGTAAAGTAGATATCACAGGCTCTGCTGCTAAAATGTAATCATAATTTCCATTTTTAAAGAAAGGAACAACTTCAGCTAAGCTAGGTTGATATTCAATCGTTGCACTTACTTCTTCTTTCTTTAAAGCATATTGAAGTAATATATCAGGAACTCCTCCTTGGCTATAAGCTAGGATTGTTTTTCCTTCTAAGTCTTTTAAACTATTGAATTCAACATCACTTTTACTAACAATATAAGTATTACCAAAAGCAATAACAGAATCTAATACATAGGTGGAATTTCCTTTTGTATAAAGTTGTGTTCCTAAATTTAATGGAGCAATGACAATATCATATGTATTTCCTAGTAATGCTGCTCTTAAGCCTGTGGGGCCATCTACATTTTCAATGGTAACATTTTTTTCTCCTACCAATCCACCCACACAAATGAATGGAGTTCCATTGGGTACAATCATTTTCACTTCACTATTTAATTCATCTTTTGTACATCCAAAGCCAAATAATAATAAAACCATTGTGAACAATAAAAATACTTTTTTCATGTTAAACCTCTTTTCCTTATTTTTCACATTTTATTTTTACACTATACATTATACAAAAAATAAAGAAAAAAGTTCGTAACATATGTTACAAATATTGCTTTTTTTCTTTTTTTGTTTTACAATTAAAGGGGAGGGATTTTGATGAATTCTTTAATCACAAAATATTTGAATGATTTTTCTTTCATTCATTATAAAAAGGATGAGCTTATACGAAATGAGGGATCCTTATGTTCAGAAATTGGAATTATTCAAAAAGGGGAAGCAGAAATCTATACAACAACTTATGATGAACACTCATTTATGATTCAAATTTTAAAAGAAGATGATCTTTTTGGTGGATATTTGATTTTTTCTAGTCATCCTTATTATCCTGGATATATTGTTGCAACAAAAGAATGTGATGTAGTTTTTATATCTAAAGAAAAGTTCTTAGATATATGTGGAAAGGATCAAGAATTTTTGATTTCTTTTTTATCCTATTTATCGAAGCAACATATTCTATTACAAAACAGAATGAAAACTTTAAATCAAAAAACAATTCGAGATAAAATTATGTTTTATTTGTTATCAGAATCTAAAAAAAGAAAAACAAAAAAAATCATGATTTCTTCGAAAGAAGAATTAGCAAAATTTTTAAATATTCCTAGACCTTCTTTATCTAGGGAATTAATGCTTTTAAAACAAGATGGAATTATAGAGTATAAACGCAAGTTTATTTTTTTAAAAAAATAAAAAGGGTTGGTACATGATGTATCAACCTCATTTTTATTTATGATTATCTGTTATTGTCATTTGTACAGAATGGACCATCTGGACTTACTTCACACATTTGGTCGCAAAGGTCTGGATTTTCTTGACAAAATTCATTCATATCAAATGATAATAATGATATAAGCATTATCAATGAAACGAAGAATCCAATAACACTTAAGACAAGTCCCACAATGGCTTTTGTTCTAGCACCTTTCACAATAGCAATAATACCGACAACAATACCAATTGGACCAACAACAATTGCAATGTAAGGGAAACAACAGCATAAAACACCCAAAACAATAGTAACAATACCCAGTATTAAAGAGGCTGTTTCTAATCTTGTATTTGTTTGATATACTGGTCTAGGATTTGGTGTAGGTCTACCCGCTGAAAGTTGTGCCCCACAGGATTTACAAAATTGGGCATTATCATCATTCTCAGTGCCACAGACTGGACATTTGGATGTCATGGTTGCTTTAACATCTAACCTTGCTCCACAAGATTTACAAAATTGGGCATTATCATCATTTTCTTGTCCACAAACGGAACACCTCATCTAACATTCCTCCCTTATAATTTATTTATTATATTTTTCTTTAGCTTTATAACTTGTATGAAGTAGCTCGTGAGCTAAATGTCCACAAGGTTCTTTTAAGAATTCTTTATAAACTGTTTGAACAGCTGGGTTTTCATGAGATTTACGTAATGAACTATTTTTATCTAATTGATATAATACTTTTGCACGTAGTTCTCTTACATCTACATGATCAGCAACATAGGAAGGAACGATTGGTTGACCTCCTCCATTGATGCATCCACCTGTACATCCCATGAATTCAACAAAAGCATATTTTTTCTTGCCTTCTTCAATGCGACGGAACATTTCAGGGAAGTTCGCTGCACCATGAACAACAGCAACAAGTACTTCATGTCCAGCAACAGTTAAAACAGCTTCTTTAATGTCTTTATTTACTCCACGAACTGGTTTAATATCAACATCTTTATAATCTTGTTTTTCAAGTTTATCACGAACAGTTCTTAAAGCAGCTTCCATAACACCACCTGTTGCACCAAAGATAGCACCAGCACCTGTATATTGTGCTAATGGAGATGTTGGTTTTAAATCTTTTAACTCAGTGAATGGAATTTCTTCACGCTTAATCCAACGAGCAAGTTCACGTGTTGTCAATACTAAATCGATATCACGAATTCCACGAACTTCCATTTCTTCACGTTTTGCTTCAGATTTTTTAGCAATACATGGCATAATTGAAATGACTTTAATCTTGTTCTTGTCAACACCAATCTTATCTGCATAGTAATGTTTCACTAAAGCACCATGCATTTGTTGAGGGGATTTACAAGAAGAAAGATTCTTTAAATATTGTGGATAATAGGTTTCAATGTAACGAATCCATCCTGGAGAACAAGAAGTAAACATTGGCAATACAACATCTTTACCTTTTAGATATTGATCAAAACGTTGCATAAATTCTGTTGCTTCTTCCATAATGGTTACATCAGCACCAAAATTAACATCGGTAATATCATCAAATCCTAATGCTTGAAGGGCAGCATAAATCTTTCCTTCAACATTTGTACCCATTTTATATCCAAATTCTTCTCCTAATGCAGCACGAACTGCTGGAGCTATACATGCAACTGTATAATATTCTTGATTTTCAATCAATTCTTTTGCTTCATCAATATCATCTTTTTCACGAATTGCACCGACTGGGCAAGCTTGGATACATTTACCACAATAAATACATCCAGCATTTTCTAATGTATGATTTAAAGCAGGAGCAACATAAGTGTGAGATCCACGGAAGTTATAGTTTAAGACTCCTGTTCCTGCAAGTTTTTCACAGGCAGAAATACATCTTCCACAAAGAACACATTTACTACTATCAATCACCATCGAATCTGTGATATTGGTAATTGTGTCTTTTCTTGAGAATGTTTCTGGATGTTCACCAATGACATTTGGAATATTAAATTTACGAAGTAATCTTAAGAATTCACAATTGTGTTCACGAGGACATTTCCAACATTCAAATTTATGATTTCCAGCCAATAATTCAAGATTTCTTTTGACTGCTTTCTTTACTTTTTCTGTATTTGTTTTTACAACCATACCATCATTGACAGTCACTGTACATGAATTCTTTAATCCACGCATTCCTTCTATTTCAACAACGCATAAACGGCAAGAGGAGTTTTCATTAATTCCTTTTAAGAAACAAAGACGAGGAATATCTACTCCTGCAACTTTAGCAGCTTCAAGAATAGTATAATTGTTAGGTACTTCAACAGTCTTTCCGTTGATGGTTACTTTCACAAGATTTGTTTTATTTTGATTCATTGTCTTTCCTCCTACTTAGTTATGATAGCACCAAAACGACATGATGCTTTACATGCACCACATTTAATACATTTTGCTGTATCAATATGATGTTGCTGTTTTAATTCTCCAGAAATAGCTTGAGCAGGACAATTCTTCTTACATAATCCACAACCTTTACAAGCATCTGTAATATAGTATTTGATTAAAGCTTTACATACACCAG
>CANQVW010000037.1 GCA_947627395.1 uncultured Bacilli bacterium
AGTTTCACTTCTTAAGAATCCTTCTTTATCGGCATCTAAAATTGCAATTAAAGAAACTTCAGGAATATCTAAACCTTCACGTAATAAATTAATTCCTACCAATACATCATATGTTCCCATTCGAAGTTGGCGAATGATTTCCATACGTTCCAAAGATTTTACTTCCGAATGTAAATAAGCTACTTTAATATCTAATTCTTTTAAATAATTGGTAAGTTCTTCACTCATTTTAATGGTTAATGTTAAAACGAGAACTCTTTCTTTTTTCTTGATTCTAGCATAAATTTCTTTCACTAAATCATCAATTTGTCCTGTTGTTTTCCTAATTTCAACAATCGGATCTAACAATCCTGTAGGTCGAATGATTTGTTCAACAATATCACTACTTTTAGATTTTTCATATTCTCCAGGAGTTGCACTGACATAAATCACTTGGTCACATTTACTTTCAAATTCATCAAATTTTAAAGGACGATTATCTAAAGCAGAGGGTAAGCGAAATCCATATTCCACTAAGCTTAATTTTCTTGCTCTATCTCCATTATACATTCCTCTGACTTGGGGTAAGGTGACATGACTTTCGTCAACAACAAGTAAAAAGTTTTGATGGAAAAAATCCATTAAAGTATACGGTGTTTCTCCTTCTTCACGAAGACTCATGTGCCTTGAATAATTTTCAATACCACTACACATGCCAATTTCTTCTAACATTTCAATATCATATTTGGTTCTTTGTTCAATTCTTTCTGCTTCTAAGAGTTTTCCTTCTTGTTTGAAATAAGCAATTCTTTCTTTTAATTCTTCTTTAATTCTTTCAATTGCAATTTTCATTTTATCACTGGAAATTGAAAACAAAGTAGCAGGATAAATGGTTACAGTATCTTTTAAAACTTTTGTTTTTCCAGTTAAACTATCAATAATCTTAATTTTTTCAATTTCATCATCAAAAAATTCTAGACGAATCGCTTCATCTTTTTCCCCTGTTGGAATAATATCGATGGTATCTCCTTTGACTCGAAAAGTACCTCTTTGAAAATCATAGTCATTTCTTTCATATTGCATACGAATTAAATTTTCTAATAAAGATTGGCGATTGACCTCATCCCCACTTCTTAGTACAATCATACTATTTTCATAATCTTCAGGATCACCAATACCATAAATACAAGAAACACTACTGACGACGATGACATTTTCTTCTGTTAATAAAGAAGAAACTGCACTATGTCTCATTTGATCAATATCATCATTAATACTTGAATCTTTTTCAATATATAAATCTCTACTCGCTACATAAGCTTCTGGTTGATAATAGTCGTAATAAGAAATAAAATACTCCACTCTATTTTCAGGAAAAAATGTCTTTAATTCTCCATATAATTGTCCAGCAAGAGTTTTATTATGAGCTAGTACAAGTGTATTTTTTCCTGTGTTTTGAATGACATTTGCAATGGTAAATGTTTTTCCTGTTCCTGTGGCCCCTAATAGTGTTTGATATTTTACTCCATTTTTGATATTTTGTGTTAATTCTTCAATGGCTTTAGGTTGATCTCCTGTTGGTTTGTAATTTGTATGTAACTTAAACATGGTTTTCCTCACTTATGATATTTATGATGATGAATAATCGTCATGGCTCGATACAATTGTTCTAAAAAGATGATTCTCATTAATTGATGTGGAAAAGTAAAAAGGCTAAAAGAAAGGGCAAAATGACTTCTTTTTTTGACTTCTTCACTTAATCCATTGGATCCACCAATCACAAAAACTAATGGGCTTGATCTATACGTAAAATGAGATTGAATTTTATTTGCGAAAGTAATACTATCAAACTGTTTTCCTTCAATTTCTAAAGTAATAATTTCATCTTCATCTTTTAGAACATTTAATATGTTTTTTCCTTCTTCTTCAATATTTTTTTGAATATCATTGGTATTCATTTCTTTGAGTTCTAAAATCGTTAGGGAACAAAAAGGTTGAAGTCTTTTGATATATTCCTTTATACCCTCTTCGATATATTTTTCTTTGATTTTACCAATACATATCATTTTAATTTCCATATTAAACCTCAAAAATTGGAGTGGCTTCTCTTTGTTTTGCAATCCATATTTCAGGAACTTGATCTGTATTTAAGTAAGACAAAATGGTATCAATACAAATTTCTTCTGTGTTACATTCTTCACTTAAGTGAGCTAAAACAATTCTAGATAATTTTCCACCATTCATAATTTTAGAAAGAATTTCACCACAAATTTGATTGGACATATGCCCTGTAACCGATAAAATACGCTCCTTTAAAACCCAAGGGCGATCACTATTCATTAACATTTCCACATCATGATTTGATTCAATAATGAGTGAATCTACTTTCTTTAGTAATTCTATATAAGGAACTGCTATAAATCCTGTATCTGAAATATAGCCTAAACTTCGTTGCTGGGAAAGAAAAATATAACCAAGACAATTTGCACTATCATGTGAAAGTTGTAAGGCTACTATTTTTAAGTCTTTCAATTGATATTGTTTATTCGCATCAACAAATTTCACATCAATATGATTTAATTTTTCTGTGTATTTTTCTTTTAATTTCATAAAACAATCTTGATGAATATATAGTGTTGCTTTTGTTTTTTTTAGTAATGTAATTAAATATCCAATATGGTCTGTATGTTCATGGGTAACAAAAATAGCATCAATATGATTTAAATCAACTTCACTTCGTAAAGCAACTTCTTTACTACTAATTCCTGCATCTAATAAAATCTTGGTTTGATTTGTTTCAATATAAGTCATATTGCCTTTCGATCCACTTGCTAATATTTGAAATTTCATTCATCTTCCCCTTGTGTGATATTTTTTAAATTAAAATCATGAAAGTATAAAGCTATGTTCTATTTATTTTATTATACAATAAATCCTCATCATTTTCAAGTAGTTTAAAGAGATGAGAAATATTAAAAGAAAATGGACAATTCTAGTGGAATCGTCCATTTCTATTTTCTTATGCAACGTAGCTTTGAACAGCTGCATCATATTTTTCTTTCGCTTCTTTGAAAGCTTTCTTTGTTTGTTTTGCTGCATCTACTTTACTGATAGCTGCTTCAGTTAAAGTTTTAATAGCTTGAATGGTTGCATCATCTGCATTCTTCCATGTCATTGCACTTGTTGCAACATTCATTAAGTTAATTGCTGTATCATAATCATTCTTAATGTAAGTCATTGAATCACAATAACTATCCATGTAATAAGTAACAATACGAATTGCATCTTCTTTAGAAGCAGATTTGAAATCAAAGCTATCCATCATAGCCAATACATCTTTCATAACAGTATATTGATAATAATAGGAACTTGTGAAATCTGAACGAATACCTGTATAGAAATTAGAGATTTGACTTAATTGATAAGTATCATCAATGTCTTCATTATCTTTTTCATATACTTTAATAATGTTCTCCAAATCTTCCTTTGTCAATGGTTTAACAACAGATTTAACAGTTTCTTCAGTTCCAGATTCATTTGTAACGACTTTATCAGCAACTGTACGAGCAGTAAAGCTTGTTAAAACTAAAACATGATATCCGAATTCAGTTACTAAGTAATTACCTGCACCTGAATAGTTATGGTTATAAGCAACCGTAGAATCATCTACATCACCTTTAGCCATAGCTGCACTGGATTTAGCTTTTTCAGTCCATACCGTCTTAACAGCTTTTTCGAATGGTTCAACCATTTGATTTTGAGTAATAGCACCTAAATCTTCAAATCTAACATTTAATCCTGCAGATTTATATTTAGCAACTTCAATTGTAACTAATTTTTCATTCACTTGATATTTTAAATCTGGTAAATTTTCATCTACTTGATCTTCTGTTGTTTGATTTTTATCAGCAACGAATTTAGGAGAAACTTCAAACGCATCTACAATTTCTTCTAATACTTCACTGATTTCTGTTGGTTTGCAACCAGCAACAACTTCAAGAACTAAATCATATAATTCTTTTGCATATGCTACTTGAGTCTCGGTCCATGCAGTTTCATCATCATTTGGATCAGAAACATTTCCATCTTTATCGGTTACACTGATTAATAAATGAACACCATTTGCACTGAAGAAATCATCAAACATTTTTGTCATATAAGGAATATAAACTTGATTCCATTTTTCTTCATCCGTTTCTGCAATTCTACTACTAAAATCACTTACGATTTCTTGATATAGATAGAAGATTTTTAAATCATCTTCATTATTTACTTGAACACCATAATATGTTTTGAAGAAATCTTTCATGAAGTTTTTCCAACCATAGTTTGCTGGGAAACCATATTGTTCGTAAGCACCACTACTGAAAGATACTTTAGTATTCTTTACAGTATTTACAATATCGTCCCATCTTTCTTCTGGTGTTTCGTAATCTTCATCTTCGTTATCTGTTTCAGCAGGTAACAAGCAATCTTTTGCTTTCTTTCCTGATTTATATTTTGCATAATCTAAAATTTTGTTATCAGAAGAATATAAAATATATTCATATTGGAATGCATCTATCGCAGTTAAAACACCTTGTTTACTACTTAACTCATCAAATAAATCTTGAGCGGTAACTTTAACTTCAGAACCAAACGAGCCATTAGCAAATGTAACTCCATCCACTTTATCTTTACTCTTTAATTCAGCAACAACAGTACTGCTACTCTTCTTTGTTTTCTTGTAATCTGATGTATAAGTAGAAGTATAAGAACTTTCTAATTCTGCATCATAAATAATTAATCCACAATCATTTCTTAATTTAGCCATTTCAGTATTGATAATGGTTGTTGTAACAGCTTCATCTAATAACTTTTCAACAAGTTCATAATATTCTTCTGTAAATCCTTCTTCAGTATCTACAACTAGAACTTCATGTTCATCACCATTTTCATCTTCAACTTCTTTGGTGAACTTACCAAGTTCATCAACATCTCTTGCTTCTTCAACAGCAATCTTAACAGCAATAACATAAGCGTCCCCTGTTGAGCGAATAGTTCTTGTATAACAACTTGTCCAAGATGTACTTGTGTTTGCAGCTTGTAAGCTTGGGATTAATGTTGCAAGTTTAGTTCCATATTTTGTATCTTCTTTAGCTAATCGATCTGTAGTGTAGTAGAACTTATTCATGATATTGTCTTCATCAACAACTTCTTTACCATCCTCTTGTTTCATTTGAGGGGTTGTATTGAAGATAACAGCACGATAATTTGGATATGTTTTGCCATCATCAGTAGATTCTCCAAAACCACTATATAACTTCTTTGAATCTGCATCTAATGCATCATATTCTGCTTTTGTAATTTGAACAGTTTTATATTGACCATCATTGCCTTCTTTTAAAATGATGTTCTTTTCTGGATTTCCTAAGTTTGGATAACCTTCTGCTTGATTTGCAAATGCATTGTTATACAATTCAATCATCTTTAACATGATTTCATATTTATCTAATTCATGTGGTTTTTCAGCCGTTTCTTCACCAGTACCACTATAGAAATCATCTTTTCTAGGTTCACCGTTTTCATCGACAGCATATTCAAACCAACTTTGACTTCCACTACTATTCTTTTTAATGACAACACCAACTTGTAATAAAGCATTTTCTGCTTCTTTTGTTGTTTGGTATGGAATGACTAAAGTCCAATATTTTGCGGTATTTTCTGACTCAAATCTTGTTGTAACTTGACTTTGAGTTACTGGAGATTCATTTGTTGGAGCAGTTGGTCTTGTTGCTGATTTTTTAGCAGCAATTTTTTCTTCATAAGCTTTTAAATCATCTAAATATTTTTGATAATCTTCTTTATATTTATCAAACTTTTCTTTTTGTTGTTCGCCTAATTTAGCTCTTGCATATGCTTTTCTAGCTAATGTTAAACGATAATACTTGTCCAATGATTCTTTGGCACTGACTTTTAATTCACCATTTTGAATTGAAACTTCATCATTTCCAATGCTAATTCCATAATAAACATACATTCTGTCGATCCAATTTTCAATGGTTTCTAATGCATCCTCGTTTTCAACTTCTTCTAAACCATCTGGGAATAGCTCATCTTCAATGGCTTCTTGAATCTCATCACTTGTTACAGCATCATAGAATGATTTACCATTCTCATTTAAAACTTTCTTCAACAATTGTTCATCGATTTTATCAACCATGGCACTCAATCCAGATTGAGTTTTTAAATCATCGTAAACTCTCTTGTTTGTAACGACAACCTTTCCGTTAGGTAGTGTCACTTCTAAGAAAGGTTCGTTTGCATTCTCAATTCCTGGTACCTTTTTTGATCTAGAAAAAGCACTACAAGAAATGGCAACAGCAACAATAACAACAATCGCGATAATTAGCGGTAGTGTTCGTTTTAAAATTGTTTTACTATTCATATTTTCAACTCCTTAATTTTGGTATTCTATAAAATGACTACTCAACAGTAATATTTTACCACTTTTAGGAAACTTTTACAACATTTATTTCATTTTTTTAGGTTAGAGCCTGCTATTTTATTTCAACTTCTCATACAATATCGTAGGAGGTGAAACAAAAATGTCAGGTAACTGGATGAATTTTGGGTATAGTTATTACGCTTTAATTCTTGTTTTGTTCATTCTTCTTGCGATTATTGCTGCTGCGTGGGCATTTTAATATATAACTTGGTCCCAATGATACCAAGAATCACTTAAAATTATCTTAAATGATAGAGAGACTCTATCATTTTTTATTCATCTATTTTAGGAACATAAAAAATGCGACGATCAAAAGATGCTACTGGATTTGTATATTCCCCCTTTTTTACTTTTTCAACTTCAGCTTCTAATGCTGCCATTTTGGAATCTGTTAAGTCAAGAAAGTGAATCAACATCGCTTCTGGAGTCATAGGTTCTTTGGGAGATCCACATTCAAGTTCACCATGATGGGAAGCAATAATATGTAATAAGTTAAGTACTTCTTCGGAAGTTTCTGCTCCTAATTCTTTAGCTGTTAAATAAATTTCATTTGAACCTAATGTAATGTGTCCTAAAAGTTTTCCTGGTTTAGTATATTCTGTTCCTTTTGGACCACTTAGTTCAACAAGTTTACCAATGTCATGTAAAATAATACCTGCATAAACTAAGTCCTTGTTTACAAAAGGATATAATTGAATATAAGCATCTGATAGTTTTAACATACAATAGGTGTGATATGATAGTCCACCATAATAATTATGATGCATTGTAACAGCTGCTGGATATTCAAAAAAATCATGAATATGTTTTTTCAAAAGAACACTGACCATGTTTTTTAAGATATTATTTTCAATTTTTTGAAAATATTCATTAATATAATGGATTAATTGTTCTTGATCAATTTTAGCTTTCTCATAGAAAATGGATAAATCAACTTCATCACTTGCATCAATCTTTTGAATATCTGAAATATTTAATTGTAATTTCCCTTGATATTCTTTCATACGTCCATTTGCAAGATATACTTCACCGCTCACTAACTTTTCTTTTAATTCTGGGGTGAATTTCCACATTTTTGCTTCAATTTTATCTTGTCCATCAAAAGCAATCATGCTTGCATAGTCTGCATCAGTGTTTGTTTTTTTGATAGTGACGTTTGAAAGACGAACAAGAAGAGAAACTTCTTCTAGAGGTTGACATTCTTTAATCTTCTTGGTTGTCATTAGAATCACCTCCTATAGGTTTATTATCTTCATTTTTGATATAATCCATCATAAAATCATTTAATTTTTTACTGAAATCGTCTTTATCTTTAAACAAATTTCCCATATCATTGCTTTGTAACAAATCCATATTGCGACGAACAATTTTATCCACGGTTTCTTTTGCCTTTTGTTCTTCTAGTTGTTGCAACTTTTGATCACTTTCACGAATCATACGATCTTGTTCATTGACACGTTGTTCTAACATATTTAAACGATGGGCTGTATAATCCTCTTCTAAAGCGCCCACAGACCTTGTTTCACGAATGGATCCAATTTTTGGAAGTTCTTTTTTCATAGTTTGTGTAGCTGGTCGATAGGGTTGACTTAAATCATAAGGAATGTGTAATTTCTTTAATTCTTCTGTAACGAAGGATTCAATCGCAACTGGTGTATTTTGAATTTTACCTAATAAAACTGCTAAAACGACTTCATCAATAACAGATGGGATTTGTGGAGCATATTGAGGAGCAACAATTTTCAAAATGTCTTCTCCTTTATAGGCTAAATCACAAACTTTTTTAATTTTTAATGCTTGGTATTGTTTCGTAATTTTTCTTTCTTTTTTACAAGATCTTCCAAGAATCCAATTAATTTTATTGGCCTCTATACAAATATCTAGTCCATAGGAGAATAAAATCATTTCATCGTATTTCGATTTTGGATTTGACATCGCCAATTGATAAACTTGTTTGATTAAACTAAAGGATGAAACCAATTCTTCATATTGATCATTGATTGCTCCATTTAAAACAAAAGATACTAAAAGCAATTCTTCAATAGAAACTTTAGAATAACTCGTATGTAATCTTTTTATTCCTCTTCTTAAACTAGGAATATGTTTATAAAACTTGGTTTTCACCATCATGTCTAAGGCTTTTTTGGCATACTTTCCTTCGATGATTTTCACAATTTCAGGATAAATTTGTTTCATTGGAAGGGTATCAAAATGTTTAACATTTTTAGAAATAGCACGCTTTGTCAGAAAAGATAAATTAAAATTCAACTCACTGATGAGTGTAAAAGCTCGAATCATTAAAAAAGGTTCATTGGCATAACGAATTTTACCTTTTCCAATCAAACGTATTTTCTTTTTATGTATATCTTCATAACCATTATAAGCATCTGTTAATTTTCCACTATGACTCATTGCAATGGCATTAATGGTATAATCCCGACAGGCTAAATCATCTAATAAGTTTTTAGAATAGTGTTTATTTAAAATTTTTGAAGATGTATTTTGCTCGGCAACAAAAGTGTGTAACCAAAAGGAGAAACCATCATATAATAATTCTAAAGTATCATCTGATGTAGCTTTCGTTTCATATGCATAAAAAATACCTTTAATGGCACTAGGAGTAGCATCCGTTGTGATGTCAACACGTTTAGAATCGAATCCTAAAATGCTATTACGGACAACTTCTCCAATAAAATAAGCTTCAAAGCCATTATTAATGAGAATTTTTAAAACTTCTTTTCCTTTGCTTAGTTGTTCCTGCATATCTTTCTCCTTTCTATAAATTCTATAAATTTGTAATTTCTTTTTGTGCTATTCAAGTGTGAATATTATATAACAATTTTATTTAAATTTCCACTGTTTTTTTAATTTTTATTTGCTTATTGATTTCTACTTGCTGTATAATGTTATTAGATTCGTTTTCAACACAATTTAAGAAAGGATGAACTACTATGCTAACCATTCATCGAGAATCTTTTTTTGAACAAACCATTAAAAAAAGTGTGTTCATTTGTTGCCTTTTTCCTGTTTCAACTCTTGAAGAGATAGAAAATTGTTTTAAAAAAGTTCATAAGGAATATCCAAATGCAACACATTATTGCTATAGTTATCGTATTGGCGAAAATATTGTGAAAGCATCCGATGACGGAGAACCAAGTCAAACCGCTGGAGTCGTGATTTTAGATGTTTTGATGAAAAAAAAGCTGACCAACATTTTGGCAGTAGTCGTTCGTTATTTTGGGGGAATTAAGTTAGGAGCCGGGGGGCTTGTCCGTGCATATTCATCCACAACGAGTGAAGCAGTTAAAAAAATAGAATTGGTGCCAATTGAAAAAAAAGTTCGATTAACTCTTCAATTTCCTTATGAATATACAAATGACGTTTTTAAAATTATGAGTTCATTGGACGAAATTGAACATCATTACGATGCCTCGGTTACTTTAGTTTACTCCGTTCCTGAAAACGACAAAGAAACTTATATTCAAGCATTAATTCAAAAAACAAAAAATAACATAAAAATCATATAAAAATAAAAAGGAGAGCTTATGTAAAATATTTCTCCTTTTTTTAGTGCGAAGAATGTTGGATATATCTTCTTCTTGTCGCTTCTCCACCACGTATATGTCGCACTTTTTTGTTATAATCGAGTAATTCTTTTACCTTTTGATATAATTCATCATCTAATTGTGGCAAACGTTCTCTTAAATCTTTATGAATGGTTGATTTACTACACCCCATCTTTTTAGCAACATCTCGAACGGTGGAAAAGTTGTCTAAAAAAATGTGAGCAGCATGATATACTCTTTCTTCAATTTCATTTTCCATGGTTTCACCTTTTTCATTAAAGTATATGATTTTAATTTATTTTTATGATTTTTTAGAAATGAATTTTTCCGATGGTTTCGTTGTTACTTCTTGCAATTTACATAAAAATTTAGTATAATAAGTCATACTTACATGAAAAGGAGGAAATGATGTCTGTACTGGTTTGTGAAGGAATTAGTAAAGTCAAAGGAAAAAAAGAATTTGTGAAAAACTTTTCCTACAATTTCCTTGATAATCAAATCTATGCTTTAATTGGAAAAAATGATGCAACACAAGATGAACTCTTAAACTTGATTTGTTGCAAAGAGAAAGCAACAGAAGGTTGTGTTTATTTGGATGGACAGCCGCTTTATAATAATAGTCAAATGAATGAGCGTTTATGCTATATTCCTAGAAATACAACATTCCCAAAAGGGTTGAAAATTCTAGATATTTTTCAATTATTTCGCCTATGTTATCCTAAGTGGGATAACGCCTATGCTTATGAATTAACAAGTCATTTCAATATTCAGTTAAAAGAAAGATATGGAAAGTTAAATGAAAGTCGAAAAAGCCTATTAATTGGTATTTTAGGATTAGCCAGCATGGCAAACATTACTGTGTTTGATAATCCAGTCGATAAAGTGGATATTAAAGATCGTTATGATTATTTTCAATTTTTATATAAACATCATGAAAGATATCCTCGTACCTTCATCATTGCAACTGGTTTCATTGATGAAATTGATTACCTAGTGGATAAAGTGTTATTCATTGATAAAGGTAGACTTTTTGCCCAATTTACGATTGATGAAATTAAGGATAGTTTTCGTTATCTATCTGGAAAAACAGAAGTTTTGAAATCCTTAATTAGTGGAGTTAAAGTTATTGGGGTCGAAGAAAGAGGAAAAACTTTAACGATTTGTATTCGTCAAAAACTATCTAAGGATGATACAAGAAAATATCAAAAATATTTAATTAAAATATCTGAAGTTCCAATACAAAATATTTTTATTTACTTAATGAATTTAAGAGAAATAAAGGAGAAAGTCTAATGCAAATACTTCAATCCCTAAAATTACAGTGGATGAGTTTACGTTATGTATTTTTATCCATTTTCATTTTTAGTTTACTATATGGTATTCTAGGATGTTTTTTAGTTCAAAATGAAGAAACAGCATCACAATTCTTGTTATTCTTTCTTTGCATTTCGATGGCAATGATGCTCTATATTGGGTATTTCTATTTTTCTGAATTAGGAAGAACCTACATTGCTATTAAAAATAATCGCAAAGCATTTTTACTTTCAAATCTAATTGGAAACGGAATTGCAACTTTTTGCTTCTTCTTTTGTTATTTGTGGATTCGTACTGCTCTCGTCATTGCCGAGA
>CANQVW010000038.1 GCA_947627395.1 uncultured Bacilli bacterium
TCAAGGTGGTAAACCCTTTAGTGATGCAGCTTCTACAGAGACAAGTAGGAAGAAACTCGCTTCTTCTATTGTGCAAGCTTTAGAAGACTATCATTTTGATGGAATTGATTTAGATTGGGAATATCCTGGATATAATACCGGTCGAAGTGTTGAAGTTGATCGACAAAACTACACTTTACTGATGCGAGAAATTTACCAACAAGTCAAAGCATGTAATGAAGATTATATTGTTAGCGGTGCTTTTCCGGCAGGAACTACAAATAGTCGCCGTTATGATTTTTCTTCCTTGTCTAAATGTATGGATTATTTACATTTAATGACGTATGATATGAATGTGTCTGGTCGAACTTCGCACCATACAGCTTTATATGGATCATCCTTTGCATCCTATGACAGTGATACAACTGTTCAAGCCTACTTACGTGATGGAATATCGAAAGATCAACTTACATTAGGAATTGCCTTTTATGGTAAAAAATATCGAAATGTGCAAAGCTCAAATATCATTGGAGTGCAAGGAGGTTCTACAGCTACCATTGATTACACTTCTATTGATTCTATTCTTCATCAAGTAGGAAATGGTCGATATTTTTCCTACTGGGATGATGTAGCAAAGGCTCCTTACTTATATGATGCTGTTGATCATGAATTTATTACTTATGATGATGCAAGGTCGACAGGACTTAAATGTCAGTATGCCATAGATCAAGGACTATGTGGTGTCATGTTTTGGGAATATGGTAGTGATCAAACTCAAGTTTTGATGGATGCCATTTATGAAACTATGCGCTAAAAAATATTTAAAAATTTTTTCTTTACAAAAAAAGTGAAATGTGATAGAATAAAAACAAGATTAGGAGTGAGAATTTCTCACTCCTTTATCTATGCTTAGTTCATAGAAAGGAGTGGATAAAATGAAATCATTATCCGATGAAACTCTTCATCAAATTCAAGAGCTCTCTTTAAGAAAAGCTAAAGAATTAGAACTTGAAATTGTTTCAGTGGAATGGGTTGAAGAACATAGTCAACACATCTTAAGAATCATTGCTGACAAAGATGGTGGTCTTACTTTAGAGGATTCTATTGCCCTCAATGAATCTATGAGTCAAGCATTAGATGAAACATCATGGATAAATGAGGAATATATGTTAGAAGTATCTTCCCCAGGTTTAGAAAGAGAACTTAAAACAGACATGGACATAAAAAAAGCCCTAAAGGAATATGTACATGTTGAAGTAAAAGAAGCATTAAATACCAAACCCAAAGTAAAGGAAATAGAAGGATACTTAGAAGAAGTAGACGAAGATAGCATTATGATTCAATACAATCAAAAGGGTCAAATCAAACACATTTCTATTGAAAAAAACAATATTCAATTCATTCGATTAGCGATTCAATTTTAGGAGGAATTATGATAAGCAAAGCATTTTATGAATCATTAGAAGCCATTGCTGATGAAAGAGGATTAGACATTTCCCAAATCTTAGACAAAGTCGAAATTGCCATGTCAGTGGCTTGTAAAAACAGTGATGTCCCTTATAAAGGAACAATTAAATTAGAAGCAGATCAAGAGAAAAAGAAAATCAAATTTTATAACTATCAATATGTTGTTGAAGAAATAGATCCAGAAGGACCCAGAGGACAACTTACCTTAGAACAAGCTCAAGCCATCAAACCAAAAGCGAAAATAGGACAAGAATTTAGAGAAGAAGTGAATCTTTCTATTTTCAAACGTAAAGCAGCTTCTATGTTTCGTCAAAACCTTTTAAATGAATTAAAAAGCCTAGAACGTGAAGAAGCATACAATTTCTTTATTGATAAAGTAGGAGAAATCATTACAGGACATGTCTTATCTAAAAATGATACTTTTGTCACTTTATCTTTGGGAAAAGGAATGACAGCAACCATGTCTTATCGTGACGCACTTCCAAATGAAGAATTTAATATTGGACAAGAAAAGAAAGTATATTTATCTAAGGTAGAAAAAACAACCAAAGGTCCAAAAATTTACATCAATCGCAACAGCAAAGAAATGATTAAAAAATTATTTGAACTCAATATTCCAGAGATTGCATCAGGATTAATTGAAATTATGGGAATTGCTCGTGAAGCAGGAAGTAGAACCAAAGTCGGTGTCGTTTCTGTCAATGGAGATATTGACCCAAAAGGAGCTTGTGTTGGAAATGGAGGAGCACGTATTAAAGCCATTAATGAAGCTTTAAATGGAGAAAAAATTGACATTTTCATTTGGAAAAATAACCCAATCGATTTAATAGCGGAATCCTTGTCACCGGCTAAAGTGGTCAGTGTAATGCCAGATGAAAAAGAAAAACGCGCATTAGTTATTGTCAACGATGATCAATTTTCCCTTGCCATTGGTAAAAATGGACAAAATGCAAAACTTTCCGCCTTTGCTACGGGTTGGAGAATTGACATTAAGAAAATTTCGGATGCTTATATTGAAAAGATTTCATTTAAATATAATGTGAATAACTAGGTGAACATTATGAAAAAAATACCGATGAGACAATGTCTAGCAACAAATCAATCTTTTCCTAAAAAAGAAATGTTCCGTATTGTACGTACGCCAGAAGGTACGATTTGTGTAGACGATAAAGGTAAAATCAATGGTCATGGAGCTTATCTATCAAAATCAAAAGAAGCAATTGAAATTGCAAAAAAGAAAAAAGTTTTGGATAAAAAGCTTGAAGTTCCAATTCCAAATGAAATTTATGAAGAGCTGATCCAAAGGTTGGAGAATAAATGAAAGAAAAAGTCCTTCGATTGTTAGGATTAGCACAAAGAGCAGGAAAAATCATCACTGGAGAAGAACAAGTCATTAATGCGATGCAACATCATAAAGCACAAATAATTTTTGTTGCGATGGATAGCAGTGAACATACGAAAGAACAATTCGAAAAAAAGTGTTTTTATTATAAAATTCCTTGTTCTTTTGCTTTTTCTAGTGATGAACTAAGTCAAAATTTAGGAAAAAATAGAAAAATTGTAGCTCTATGTGATGAGGGCTTTTATGAGACTTATAAAAAATATATAAAGGGGGATAAAAATGAAGGTAAAAGAGATTGTTGAAATCTTACAAGTTCAACCCGAAAAAATAATAAAACAATTAGACAATGTTGGGATAGTTGCTGATCTAGAAACGGATATTTCAAATGATGTTGTAAAAAAATTAGGCAAATTATACAAAACGGACATCAAACCAATAAAAGCGAAGAAACCAAATGAGACCAAGACAGAAATAATTAAACCAACTCAAAACAAAAAGCCAGCAGAGACGAAAAAACAGGCTAAAAAAGAAGAAATAAAGCAAGAAAGAAAAAAAGAAAAACCAAAAAAGCAAACTAAACCTATTCAAAAGGAAAAACCAAACAAAAATGAAAAACCAAATGAAATTTTTGATGAAAATCCTGAACTAGAATTAACACGAGTTTATGATGAAAAATATTTAGATTTTGAAACAGAAAAAGAAACCTATACGCGAATCAAACATGTTAAAAAAAATAAGAATAAAAATAAAGAAAAAAGAAAGGCCAATGTACCACAAGAAAAAGAAGAAGGAGCTAAAATCTTATATTATACTCCACAAATGACGGTTGCAGGGGTTGCTGATGCCTTAAAAATGGGGATTGGCGAAGTTGTTCGCAAGCTTGTTATGCTTGGATATATGGTCAATGCTAGTGATGTACTTGAAAAAGATGTCATTGAAATCATAGCCGAAGACGCTGGGTATGAAGTTAAGAATGAAATTAATGGTGATATTACCAAATTTGAAGAAATGAACATTGAAGATGATCCATCTACTTTAGTAGAGCGTCCTGCAATTGTCACCATTATGGGACATGTTGACCATGGTAAAACCACTTTACTAGATACCATTCGTAATTCAAAAATTGCAAGTGGTGAAGCCGGAGGAATTACCCAACACATTGGAGCTTATCAAGTCGAAAAAAATGGTAAAAGCATTACCTTTATTGATACACCAGGACACGCAGCTTTCACAGAAATGCGTGCAAGAGGTGCCAATATTACAGATATTGTCATTTTAGTTGTTGCCGCAGACGATGGCGTTATGCCACAGACCAAAGAAGCCATCGAGCATGCCCAAGCAGCTAAAGTTCCCATTATTGTTGCTATTAACAAAATGGATAAAGTTGGTGCCAACCCTGAGCGTATTAAACAAGAGTTAACTGCATATAATTTAGTTGCGGAAGAATGGGGTGGAAGCACCATTTTCGTACCTATTTCAGCCCTACAAGGTAAGGGGGTTGATGAATTATTAGAAATGGTTTTATTAGTTGCGGAAATGCAAGAATATAAAGCCAATCCAAATCGTTTAGGTATTGGAACTGTTTTAGAAGCTAAATTAGATAAGGGAAGAGGAGCTGTTGCAACACTTCTTGTGAAAAATGGAACGATTAAAGTAGGAGATCCAATTGTTGTAGGAAATACATGGGGAAAGATTCGTGCGATGCAAGATGAATCCAAAACAAATTTTAAATCCGTTGGACCTTCTAAAGCTGTTGAAGTCACAGGGCTAGTTGATGTACCAAATGCTGGAGATAGTTTCATGGTTTTTGAAGATGAAAAAACAGCAAGATTAGTTGCAGAAGAAAGAATGTTAAGAGCGTATAATCAAGAAAGTCAAGGAAGAAAATCAGTTACTCTAGCTAGCTTGTTTAATGATTTAAATGATTCTTCCAAAGAATTAAATTTAATTATTAAAGGAGATGTACAAGGATCTATTGAAGCCTTACGTTCTTCTATTGAAAAAGTTAAAGTTGAAGGAGTTAAAATTTCCATTGTTCGCAGTGGTGTAGGAGCCATTACAGAAACCGACATTTCTCTAGCCGTTGCATCCAATTCCATTATTGTTGCCTTCAACATTCGACCAAATGCGAAAATCTTAGAATTAGCAAAAGAAAAACATGTAGAAGTAAGACAATATAACATTATCTATAAATTATTAGAAGATATTGAAGCAGCCATGAAAGGTATGCTAGACCCAGTATTTGAAGAAAAAATCACAGGTCAAGCAGAAATTCGTAAAACCATCAAAGTATCTAAAATTGGAACCATTGCAGGATGCTATGTAACAGATGGATATATTGAAAGAAATTGTGGTGTTCGCTTAATTCGTGATAGTATTATCATTTATACGGGAAAACTTTCTTCCCTAAAACGTTTTAAAGATGACGTAAAAGAAGTCAAGGCAGGATTTGAATGTGGACTAACCATTGAAAACTATAATGATGTGAAAGTAGGAGATATTATAGAAGCATTCATCATGGAAAAGGTGGAATTATAATGACATTTAAAAAAGAAAGAATGGAAAAAATCATGGAAAGGGAGTTAGGAAATATCCTACTGAGTGATGTTAAAGATGACAGATTAAAATTTGTTACCATCACAAAAGTTGATTTAACAAATGATCTTTCTATCGCAACAGTTTATTTTTCTGTTTTGGGAAGTGAAACCCAAATAGAGGCAACCATTCATACGTTACAAGAAGCCAAGGGTTTTATTCGTTCTGTTTTAAGTAAACGTATTGAAGTGAAAAAAACTCCAGAATTAAGATTTAAGTATGATGAATCTTTTGCCCAAGGAAATAAGATTGAAGAAATACTTAAAAACATTCATTCAGATAACATGGAATGAAATATACCAATGGAACTGTAACACAAAATCAGTCTACAGTTCCTTTTTGTATGGGTAAGATTTCCTTTATTTTATTTTGCATTTATCTATAGAAAGTAGTATAATAATATTAACTGAGGATTCTTTATGAAGGAAATAATTTTAACACAACCTAAAGAAACAAAAGATATTCAAGTCACATTAAAGGATAAATTAAAGACCGTTCCCAAAAAACCAGGATGTTATCAATATAAAGATCGTAATGGAACCATTATTTATGTTGGAAAGGCTAAGAATTTATACAATCGTATGCATAGTTACTTTGTTGGAAGTCATGATGCTAAAACAACAAAACTTGTTTCGCAAATTGTGGATTTTGATTATATCATGACCACCTCAGAAACAGAAGCTTTTATCTTAGAAATCAATTTAATTAAGAAATATAGTCCTAAATATAATATCATGTTAACCGATGATAAAACGTATCCGTATATTTGCATTACTCATGAAAAACATCCAAGACTAATTTATTCAAGAGAATTAAAGAAAAATGCAGGTAAAATATTTGGACCTTATCCCAACGCTAAAGCAGCAAAAGGAATTGTTGAAGTCATGAATCGAATCTATCCATTACGTAAATGTCGAATTCTTCCTAAAAAAGAATGCCTATACTATCATTTGCATCAATGTTTAGCTCCATGTATCCAATCAGTTGATTTAGGTTTATATGAAAATATATGTAATCAAATTCAATCGATTTTAAAGGGAAATGTGAAGGATGAAATAAAACGTCTTCAGGTTTTAATGGAAGAAGCCTCCAATAAATTAGATTTTGAAAAAGCCATTGAATATCGTAATTTAATTCATGATTTAACCCTTATCGGAGAAAGACAAAAAATGCAAGGAAATGCACAAGATACAGATGTCTTTGGTTATTATGCCAATCAAGATTATATTAGTATTCAAGTTTTTCACTTAAGAGAGGGAAAAATGATTGAAAGAAATGGTTTCCTATATGATAATTATGATAATGCAAAAGATGTCTTTCAGGATTTTGTTGTTCAATTTTATTTAGTCAATCGTAATCCCTTACCCAAAAGCATTTTACTTTGTGAAGGAGAAGAAGAAATTTATAATCAAGCTTTAAATCATAAAGTCATCATTCCCAAAATAGGAAAGAACTTGGAACTCGTTCAATTAGTTTGTGATAACGCCAAACAAAAAATAGAAGAACTCATTCGTAAAAAAGAAATTGAATATCAAAAAACAACAGGAGCATTAGACGATTTAGCTTCTTTATTAGAATTAAAAGAATTACATCACATTGAAGCATTTGATAATTCAAATATGCTTGGAATGGATGCAGTAAGTGCAATGGTCGCTTTTATTGATGGCAAACCAAGTCGTAAATTATATCGTAAATATAAAATTAAAACTGTTGTAGGAGCAAATGAAGCAGCCACCATGCATGAAGTTGTTACGCGTCGATATAAAGAAAAAGAAAACCTTCCAGATTTAATCATCATGGATGGAGGAAGCATTCAAGTGAATAGTTGCATAAAAGCTTTAGAAGAAATTGGGGAAACCATCCCTGTTTTAGGATTGGTTAAAAATGATCATCATCAAACAGAAAGCTTGTTGTTTCAAGGAAAAACAATTCCTATCGATAAAAGAAGTTATACATTTCGATTACTAGAACAAATTCAAGAAGAAGTACATCGTTACGCCATCACGTATTTTAGATCACAACATTCACGCAGTACGTTTCTTTCTTCCCTTGATCAAATTAAGGGGATTGGAAAAGTAAAGAAATCACAGATATTAAAATTATTAAAAGAAGAAAACTTTAAAGAAGAAATCAAAAAATTAAAATTAACAGAAGAACAAATTCAAGAAGTTCTTCGTTTATTAGACCAATAAAACATTTTGTGACATTTTTTTCTTATGATTCATACAATACATGGGAGGGAAAAAATGCCAACACATTTACTGACACCTCGTGAGAAAGAAATTTTTGATTTATTGGTACAAAATTATGATACCATGGAAATATCAGAACAATTACAAATTAGTGAAAAAACTGTTCGCAATCATATTTCCAATGTCATTCAAAAACTTGGAGTTAAAGGTAGAAGTCAGGCGATTTTAGAATTAATTCGAATTAAAGCACTGACATTATAGAAAGGAACATTATGAAAGTATACGGGAAAATTCACAATGTCATGAAAAAAGAAAGATTTATTACCTTAGTGATGAATCATCATGTTGAATATTTTCATATGAGTAATCGAAATATGAAAGATTTTAAAAATTATTTTTCTAAATATCCCTATGTATTTTTAGATGTTGAAGATACATATCAAGTCATCAATCATCATCGATGTCGCATGATTCAACATTTCTTAAAAATTGTTTTACCAACAAGAAAAACACCAGATATATTCTATGATTTAACGATGATTCAACAGGGGGTTAAATCCATTATCAATCGACCCGAAAATCGACTATTCATTGACTTAGAATTTTCACTCGTTTCCCCATTGACTTACGGAACAAGTGAAATTGTTCAATATGGATTTGTTTTAGAAGATGAAAATGGAAAAATGATTTTAGAAGATTCTTCATTAGTAAAACCACGCTTAAAAGCTTCCTTAAATATTAAAACACTTTTATTTCTTTCACGAGGAGTTGAAGATTTTGAGAATGCATGTAGTTATATTGAATTTTACCAATTGTTAGAAAAGATTATAGAAGAATACCAACCTAAAATCATTGCATGGGGTAGAAATGATATTATTGCTATGGAGAATTCATTTAAACTCAATCACTTACATCCATTAGATATTAGAAATCGTTATATGAATTTAATGCAAGTCATTAAAAATTATTATAATTATAAACAAGAAATGGGGTTGTTTGCAACTTATGGTGAATTGACTCATACAAAAGTAGAAGAACAAATGCACGATGCTTTAGAAGATGCCATGATTGCAAGAGAAATTTTTCATTTATTTAAAAATAAAATTAACCAAGAATAAGATGTTGCCAGAATTATCTAGCAACTTTTTTTGTATAAAAAGCATCATTATTTTTTACATATTTGTGATTTTTAAATATGTATACTCGTTTATAAGTCATCAACACCATATCTCACCAAAATCATCAATTTTAATTATAATAGGAATAGGCTTTATAAAAACAATTTCTAAGGAAAGTTAAAATATGGAAACAAAAAAAGATCATTATTTAAATATGTTAAAAGTTTAGAAAATATAATACTTTGGTAAAGGTAATACCAGGTATTAGAAGAGCAGGTAAATCAGATCTATTATCTTTTATTAGATGAAGTTCAAAATTTAGATTGTTTTGAATCGCTCCTTAATAGTTATTTAAGAAAAAACAATCTTGGTATTTATGTAACAGGTAGTAGTTTCAAATTTCTATCTAGTAGTATCATAACGAAATTTTGTGGTAGAAGAAATGAAATACATGTTTATCCTTTATCTTTTGTTATTCCTTAGATACATCTTATGCTCTAGATGACTATATGATTCAGGGTGGTTTATCCATGATTGCATTAATGAAAACAAAAGAACAAAATTTGATTGCTAATTTTGGTAGGAAAAGATATTTCTATTTAATCTGTTTATGATTTTTTAACTGAAGCAAAAATGCAACAAAAAATAATCCACCAAGTTTGAATATATAAAAAAGTAAATTAATATCAAATATATAATTCTTATAGTAATGTCTTAATTAAAGAGTTTAATAAAAAGATGTAGAATATTGTACATCATAATTGTTCTATCATAAAAACGTCTTTAGGTTTGATTCCTGAAGCGTTTTTTTGTATAAAAAAAGGAATCAATTTGATTCCTAATCAGAAGATACTTCCATAATAATAGGAACTATCATCGGTCTTTTTTCTGTAATTTCATAAATATAAGCACTAAGTTCTGTTGCTATATATCCTTTTGCTGATTGAAAGTTTGGATGCTTATGCGTTTGTAAGTAACGATTTAATAAATCTTCAGCTTTTTTCGCAATTCCAAAAACCATTTGTTCAGAATTCTTCATGTAAATAAAACCTCTAGATACAATGTTGGGTGTAATGATTTGATGATTTTTTTCCACAACAAATATAGCACTTAACATGCCATCATCTGATAATAATTTTCTTTCGCGAATGGTTGTACCTGCTACATGATGTTGATTATTATCAATAAAAATATCTCCAGATGGAACTTTTCCAATAACTCTCACATGTCTTTTTGAAAGTTCTAAAACGTCACCATTTTCTAAAATAAAACAATTTTCTTTATCCATGCCTGTTTCAATGGCTAAATCAACGTGTTTTTTTAACATTGCATATTCACCATGAATAGGCATGAAATAACGAGGTTTTGTTAATACAAGCATGAGTTGAAGCTCAGCTTGAGATGCATGTCCGGAAGTATGCGTGTCAGTTAATGGACTATTGACAATCACATTCGCTCCAGCTTTATAAAGTTTATTAATGGTTCTATTGATACTTTCTTGATTTCCTGGAATTGCAGAAGAAGAAAAAACAATGGTATCCCCAGGAATAATTTTAATTTGTTTATGGGTTCCTTCCGCAATTCTACTTAAAGCTGCTAATGGTTCTCCTTGGGAGCCTGTACTTAATATGGTAATCTTTTCCGGTGGTAGGTGTGGGAATTCTTTGGCAGTAATGAACGTTCCCGCAGGAGCTTTGATGTACTTCAACTGTTGACCCACATTGATTGTCTTTTCCATACTTCTTCCAAAGACAATTACTTTTCTTCCACAAGCAACACTTGCCTCAACAATTTGTTGCACACGATAAACATTAGATGCAAAAGTTGATATAATCACACGTCCTTTAATTTGTGAGAAAATACTTCGAATGTTTGCACTTATTTTTCTTTCAGAAGGGGCAAATTGACTTACATTTGCATTGGTACTATCCGCCAATAATAAAAGTACTCCTTTTTCACTATAGGATGTTATCTTTGCATAGTCTGTGTGCTCGGCAATCGGAGTAAAGTCAAATTTAAAATCACCAGTATGTAAAATATACCCAAGGTGGGTTTTAATTGCAATTCCATAAGAATCTGGAATACTGTGATTCGTTCTGAAAAAAGTAACTTCAAAGTTTTTGAAGGTATAGCAAGAATTTCGATTGTATTCTACTAAGTCGATATGCAAGGATGCAAATTGTGCCATTTTATTTTTAATTAAACCAACAGCAAGTCCACATGCATATACTTTTGGTATCTTTACATTGCCTAATAAATAAGGGATACCACCAATATGATCTTCATGTCCATGTGTTATAAAAAGACCAACAATTTTATTTTCGTTTTCTTTTAAATAGGTGTAATCAGGAATGACATAATCAATTCCATAATTATTTTCTGGGAAAAGAATGCCAGAATCAATGATTAAGATTTCATCATTTGCTTCAACAACATACATATTTTTCCCAACTTCACCTAATCCACCCAAGGCGAATACCTTAATATTTGCATCATGAAAACTTCTTAATATTTTTTCTGGTGCATTGGATGGGGTATTGATTTCCACTTTCATTCTCCTTTCTTTGTTAAAAAACATATACCTAGTATACACCAAAATCAAAGAAAAATAAAGAAAAAAATATATTTAAAAACATTTGCATAAAAAACATTTTCTTTTTTATTCTTTTCTTGTATAATAAAGAAGAAAGAGAAGGAATTGAGGATGAAAAAGAAACTTATTTTATTTGATATTGATGGAACGATATTTGATAATTCAAAACAAATCATTCCCCCCTCTACGATTGAAACTTTAAAGCAATTAAAAGAAAAAGGACATGAACTCGCTATTGCAACAGGTAGAGCTTATGTTTCC
>CANQVW010000039.1 GCA_947627395.1 uncultured Bacilli bacterium
TGGAACGGTTATATTGTATACGAATTAAAACTATAAAGATGTACCTAAGTAGATTTAAGTACATTTTTTATATTTTTTTAAAATGCAACTGGAAGTTGCGTATTTTCCAACTTTAATTGGTAGAATTTAGAATCTAAATCGTTTATAATATTTGTGAGGTGATTATATGAAATTTAATGAAAAACTAATAAGCTTAAGAAAAGAAAAAGGAATGACACAAGAAGAATTAGCTTATAAATTAGGAGTTTCTCGTCAAAGTGTTTCCAAATGGGAACTTGGTGAATGTGAACCAGATATTTCAAAACTAAAAGAAATTTCAAAATTATTTCAAGTAAGTACGGATAATCTTTTATTTGATCAGGAAGTATTAAACAATAAAAAAGTAACGAATGTCACTATAATTAAAATCATAGCATCCGTATTTATTGGAATGGGTGGAATAGGTATAATCGCTTCAATTATTTTGGCGTTTTTATTTCTTCATTACAGTTGTGGTTTAAACTGTAGCTCCATTCCATTATTGGATATTTATTTTTGGATTGGTGCAGTAACGCAGTTCTGTGGCGTTTTGGTTTGTTTCTTCCTAGCTTTTTATGTCTTGTAATTCCTATTGTTTCATTTCTAATCAAGAAACAAAAAAAATTATAAAAAATTTTTTATTTCAATTGCATTAGCAAAAAAAACATGTTACAATTTAGGCAAATGGAGGAAAAAAATGGAAGAAAGAAATTTAAAAGAAGCCAAGAATGTGTTTAAAACATTATGTCAAACCTTTGATGATCTTAATCTTCAGTATATGTCTGATGAAGAAAAAATGATTGCTTATTTTTCAGTCAATGGAGATGATTTGCCAATATCATTTGAATTTAAAATGAATCCAGTTCTTCATTTAATTGTTTTGTATTCTCATATTGATATCAAAATTCCAGAACAATCGTACGATTCATTTGCTGTTGCAATTAGTTGTGCCAACAATGGTTTACCAGATGGTAACTTTGACTTTGACGATCAAACAGGAACTTTACTATTTAGAATTACTTTAAATTATGATAATAGTTTGTTAGGTAGAGAAGCTCTTAATCATATTGTGATGGGATGTTATCATCTTGTTGAAAAGTATAATGATATCTTCTTTATGCTAACGAAAACAAATTATACGACAGAAGAAATCATAAAATTATTTAAATAAAGGAGTTCAAAAATGGAAAACCAAGAAAATAAAATAAATGCTGAAAAGAAAAAAAATGCTGAAAAAATATATAAGTTAGTATTAGAAGTTGTTCAAAGTTATAAATGCCGTTTTGAACAAAATGATGAAAAAATGATGGTTCAATACACAAGTAGAGGAGAAGATATTCCTATTGATATTATAATTCATGTCGATGAAGAAAGAAGTTTAATTCGCTCATTTTCTTTTCTACCATTTAAATTTTCAGAAGAAAAACGCCTTGAAGGGGCAATAGCAACCAATGCAATTAATTATATATTGCAAGATGGTTATTTTGAATATGATTATGAAACAGGAATCGTTGATTTTAAAGTATCTACTAGTTATGATGGCTCTATTATTTCTAAAACTATTATAGAACATGTTTTGTCTTATTCAGAATATGCTGTTGATAGATTTAATGATTTATTACTAAGTTTATCTAAATCCTACATAACTATGGATGAATTTAGAAAGAGGTTAGACAAAGAATAGACAATAAATAGAAAACTATTGGTGGTCTAGTAATTATTAAGTCACTAATTTCATATATAAATTACAAAAATTTTTTTATTTCTTATAAATTCTACTGATTTTTATCAGTAGAATTTTATTTTATTCATTTTATTTAAAATACAGTTGATTTAAAAGAAATTAGATTATTCAGTCATTTTGTTATATAATTGTTAAGTTATGAATTTGATCCACTTTAAATTGTTTTGAAAACAGAAAAATATATAAATAATATTGGAGGATATATGGATTCAAAAATAACTGGAGAAATTAAAAAAGATTTAGATTTGTTGTACAAAAAATTTTTGGAAAAAGAAGAAGAGAAAAAACAATTATTAAATCAGTTATACCAAATGTATAGAAATCAAAATAACAAAAAGAATAAGTAATCTATAAAAATTGAAACAATTTAAAGTGGAAGTATACTATCAAAAAATATAATAAAAATAATTTAATGTTTATCATAAAATAGATTCTAAATTTTAGAAAATTAATTGGTATAAATTTAAACTAATGTAATGGTTTAAATATGAATCTATAAAATATTATAAAGAAGAATATCGATAAAAATAAAACTTTTATCATTTGTGTTGAACTTCTTAGCTCAATGGAATTTAATATAAATCATGATGATCGATACGACAATGGTCAATATTATCTCTATGAAATAAATATTTAAGTATTCAAATTGTATGGAAATTTATCAGAAAGATAAATACGAATATGGTAAATCATCAATAAAAACATTGCTGTAACAAATGATAAAGTAAATTATATTTTGGCTAGTAGTAAATTTATAGGAGCAAAAGATTTAATCATGAGAATTAATGATGGAATTTGGATCATTGGTAAATTGAAAATAATCAAATTTAAATTCTAATAGTTGATTTACTTGGGGATTTTCATCACGGAATAGTTCGTTTTTATTTTCTTTATTATTTAAAGGATAAAATTGTTGAAAAAAGTAAACATTCTTGATATACTACCTATATGAGGAGTACATCATATGATAGGAATAAATACCATTCTTTTTAATAACTATTTAGATCAACATATTGATTGGTCATTTTATAAACCAGCATTTGTTACATCTAATTTAAAAGAGATGAACTTTGTTATTCATGTTGTAAAAGAACAACCTTTATCTAGTATTATCAGTGATATACAATTAGAAAAAATATTAAACTATCGCTCTATCAATCAAATGATTAATCAAAAATTAAAAGAAATTAAAATGAAGAAGAATGAAATTGCTGAAATGATTGGCATTAGTGATTTTAATTCCTATCAAAATGCTTCCCATAAAGATTATTTTCAAACATTACAATTAACGATTTGTTTAAAAATGAAATATGAAGAAGCTTTATCCTTTTTAAATCAATGTCAAATAGACATTTTAGAAAACCAAGAATACAAAGGAAAAATATTAGCTTGTACGTATTTATATTTTTATCAGTATGTATTTTTAGAAACATATACTTCAAAGGAATTAGTTCAATCCTTTCTTCAACATAAAACTCATGCCGAAGAATATGTACATCGCTTCAATAAAGAACAAGAGGCAGCGAGGAAATGATGTGTAAAGAAGTTAGAGAATCCATCAAACAATTGTTTTATACTGTTGTCTTAGAAAAAGAAAAAGTAGAAGAAATTAGAACAAAAATAAAAAAATATTGTGGATTTCATCATGATATAGAATTGAGACATGAAATTAGCCATAAAGATAATGTGAATTATAACTATTATAAAACTTTTATAAGTAAGTTTTATATGTCAAATGATGAATTTTTGAATGAATTCTTTTCACGCCTAAAAAGAAAATTTACAGGGAATCATATATTATCCTTATTTCCAAGTCCAATTAAAAATTATTGTTTTGAGTTAAATTGTGAAAAAGCATCCAATCAACATCTATTAAAACTTATTGTAAAAGAAATTAAAGATCAAGAGGTCATATTCAATTATGAATATACTTTTAATAAAAAAATAATACATAATCATATTTCATTTTCAAGAGAAACTCTTGAAAGAAGAACAAGAGAAAAATTTTCAACACGAGTTGAAAAAAGTGAATTGATAACATTTTTGCTTGGAATGAAAATCTGTGATGAAAAAACAATTCAAGATATCTATTCTAAATGTGGATATCAATATCCAAAAGAATTACAATATGCGAATGATTTATTAGACATCACTTTTTTAATATTTCAAGATAAAGCAAAAAAAATATATGAAGAAGATATCGTATTTTATGCATCACGTAATCCATCAAAACTTTCTGAAACTGAATTGAATCAAACAGAATATACTAGACATATCTATTATAATAGTGATGATAATGTTTTGAATTTTATTACCTTATTCCAATATATTGTTTTAAAAAGATCTATACATATTTTTGATTACATTGAAAGTGAAAAAAATAAAGTTCAAAATCGAAGTAAAAACAAAAAAGAAAAAGAACTGTTAAAAGAACTTCATTTACCTCCCTATACAATGAAATTAATTCACTTTTATATTGAATGGTGGAAAAACCAAGAAGAATTTTATCGAGAAATTGTTTCATTATTTGAAAAGTCTTCTTATGACAACGAAAATGAGTATAGGTATCAAGAAATTCGATATGAACAAGTTGTTATGTTCTTTTTTCTATGTTATTTTTTCATGTCTTATGAGACTATCAAATCAAAAGATATGTTTCGATATATGGATACTTTGATTAGAAATAATGAAATCGTCCAAGCAATGATGTATATCAATATTGGATTAATTGGATTAGATGATAGTTTTAGTCGTTATCAAAATTCTCTTTTACTTCCCTCCTATGATAAAATGAAAAAAGTATATCACATCTTGTTTACTAAAGATTTTGTTAAAAGCGCTCACTTTAGAAAACTTATGAAAATGATTTATAGATATATTGAAGATGAGCCTTATCATCAAGAAAAAATCATTGAAAAAATGAATGAAGTATATCAACTACTATCACAATTTATAAATCATATAACTAAAATAAATGAATAAAAAGTTGAAATTTCACTCTTGCTTTTTATTCTTTTTTTTTATATAATATACCATATTATTAATATAATCTACTTTTTTTGAGTATAATAAGGAATGAAGAATATGACACGGCAAGAATTCGTTTCCAAAGTGAATAAGTTTATTGAATCAAAATATTTTAATTATCTTATCTTTTTTGGTGGATTGATGAATTGGTGTTTTCATATTTATCTACCTTTTTATATTTTTTTAGTTTTTTGTTCCTTTCATATTATTTGGAATGAATTACAAAGGGAAAGTTTCTTTCCTATTTTAATGGTCTATGTTGTTGGACATGGTATTATTACCAATAACGCTGAAGGACTATGTCAAGTAACTACAGGCATTATGATTTATTTAATGTTACTTACTGATGGAATTAAAAATAAAATATTTACTTTAAAACACCCAATTACAAAAGCACTGTTATTAATACAAGGTGTGGCTTTATTATCCATTATTCCTTCCTTAATATTAGCACCAAAATCTTCCATTTATGTCATAGCAGATGTTGGTAGAATGATTTTATGGATTCTTCTAATTTGTTATTTAGCTGGATGGGTAAAAGATCAAAAAAAGGCTAGACTTTATTTAGCTCATTCTTTTTTTGTTTTATTACTTTGTATTTCTTTAGAAATGATTTGTTATGGAATTAAGATTGGATCATTCCGCTCTATCTTTACAGATGGAAAAAGTATAGATTTGGGTTGGACGGTATCCACTCATGTTGCGATGGTCTTTTGTTTTGCTTTTCCATTTGTTGCCTACCTTTATCAACAAACGAAAAAAATAATTTATTTAGTTTTGGGTTGTACAGCATTATTTTTCTCTATTGTGTTAAGATGCAGGGGAGCCATTTTTGCAGGCAGTATTATGCTCGTCTTAGTTTTAATATTCTTATTATTACATAAAACAAAGAAACTTAAAATGCAAGTCATCTTAAGTGTATTTATTCCAGCGCTTGCCCTAATTGTTATTGGATCTATCACAGGAGTCGTACAAATCATTGTTGAAAAATTAATGGAAAGAGGATTGGATAGTAGTCATCGTTTTGATTTATATGAACTTGCATGGACGCAATTCTTAAAAAGTCCTATTTTAGGAACTGGAAGTTATACGAGTCAATATTATATTGATATGGTTAATGGCGGAGTCAACCATTATCATAATATTTTTATGCAATTTCTTTCTTGTACAGGAATCATCGGTTTAGGAACCTTTATTTATTATTTATTTACCTTACTTAAATTAACTTGTGATTCTGATCCGTTTCATCGTATCGTGTTTATTGTCATAATTTATTTATTATGCCATGGGTTGATTGACACAACCTTTTATAATGATATGATTATGATGTTTTTAGCATTGATTTGTCCACTGGTTGGAAATTTTAAACAAAATGAATCTAAAACACTCCCTTTCGTTTATAATGTCTAATGTAAAATACACTGTATTTTACAATGCATATTGTATTGTAAAAAGTACTTCAATTTTTGAAGTGCTTTTTTTAAGTTTTACCCCATGTCTAAAATTGAATATTCCTTCATATATTTTACTATACGTGGAGGTAAAAATGACCAAACAAGAAAGAAATCAAAGATTAAAAAAAGCGAAAGAGCGATATCATCAATATTCTTATCTGTTTAAACAATTTAAAATCATTGGAGTAACAGGAACCAATGGAAAGAGCACAACCACAACTTTAGTTTATCAATATTTAAAAAAAATTCATCAAAAAGTAACTTTAATCGGAACAAGCGGAATATGGATCAATGATCAATATATGAAGTCCATCAATACAACTCCTGGAATAGATACTTTATATCAAATCTTCTTAAAAAGTTATGAAGAAAAGGTAAAATACATTGTCATGGAAGTGAGTAGTCACGCCATTGACCAAGAAAGAATTGCCTATATTCCTTTTTCAATTGCTTTGATGACCAATATCACTTTAGATCATTTAGATTATCATAAAACCTTTGAACAATACAAAAAAACCAAATTAAAGTTCTTAAAACACCAAAAAAAGGGTAAAATTGTCCTCTTAAATGGCGATATGAGAAGCTTAAATTATTTTTTAAAGAGAATTGATAATAAAAAGTTTCTATACGGCTTAAAAGGAACAAATTATCAGATTTTATCCCCGAAAATAGATGAAAATGGTGTAGAATTTACATTTTTAAGAAAACAAAGGAAAAAACAATCCTCATTTTTAGTCAAATCTAATTTATTAGGAATGTTTAATATTTATAACCTATGTAGTTTTTTAACCATTATTGATTGTTTAAAGTTATGGAATGAAAAAGAAATCACATCTTTTTTAAATTCAACACTTATTATCGATGGAAGAATGAATGAAATTCATTGGAAAGAAAGAAGAATCATCATCGATTATGCTCATACACCAGATGGAGTAGAACAAGTTCTTTCCTTTCTAGCAAAAATTAAAAAACATCATCTAATTACCATGATAGGATGTGGGGGAAACCGAGATCAAACAAAACGCCCTTTAATTGGTCGTATTGTTGCAAAATATTCAGATTTCTTCATTTTTACCTCAGATAATCCAAGAGATGAAGATCCAAAGCAAATTATCAAAGATATGATGCAAGAACTTTCATCAATGGATCATGGAACAATAGAAGTGGATAGAAAAAATGCTATCAAAACTTCTATAGAAATTAGTGAGGAAAAGGATATTATTGCTATCTTAGGTAGAGGAAATGAAAAATATCAAAAAGTAGGAAGAGAAGAACTTCCATTTTTAGATTCAGAAGTTCTTCAGGAGATACTTCATGATGACATCTAATTTATATTTTTTTGCCTTTCTTATTTCTTTTGTATCCACATTTTTATTACTTGTTTTTTTTATACCTGTCTTAAGATATTTTAAATATGGTCAATCCATTCGCCTAGAAGGACCTAAAGAACATTACAAGAAGTCAGGAACACCAACGATGGGTGGAATATTTATGACTCTTGGTTTTATTCTTCCCTTTTTAGGAATTGGCATTGGTGTTTTAAAACTTTCCTTTCAAACTTGTTTATTATTTATTTTACCACCTTGTTTTTATATGATGATTGGATTCATTGATGATTATTTAATTATTGTTCGAAAAAATAATCAAGGACTTACTCCGAAAATGAAAATTATATTACAAATCATAGGAGTCGTTTTATATTATTTTATTTTTTTGCAAGAAAAAAGAAGTACCACAATTGATTTATATTTTTTAAAAGTGGATTTAAAATGGGCCTATGGAATTTTTATCCTCCTTATTTTCTTAGGAAGTTCAAATGCTGTGAACTTAAGTGATGGATTAGATGGACTTGCAACAGGTTTATCTATTATTTCTTTTATTGCTATTGCTTTTATCGCTTATTTCAAAGAAAATCAAGTTGTATTATTATTTTCAATTGTTACAATTTCTTCATTAATGGCTTTTTTATTGTTTAATGCCAATCCAGCTAAAATTTTTATGGGAGATTCTGGTTCTTTAATGTTAGGAGCTACATTGGCAAACTTAATGATTTTATTAGAAGAAGAAATCCTTTTAGTTTTAGTAGGTCTTGCTTTTGTCATTGAAACTCTGTCTGTTATTTTGCAAGTTCTTTATTTTAAAATAACAAAAGGAAAAAGAATCTTTTTGATGAGTCCCTTACATCACCATTTTGAATTAAAAGGGTATACAGAATGGCAAGTGGATTTAATTTTTTGGCTCATTGCTTTGCTCGCCTGTTCCCTTGCGATTATGATTGTTCTACTTTGAAAGGAGTTTAAATTTGAAATATTTATTACTTGGATATGGAAAAAGTGCAAAAAGTATTGAAAAATACTTTTTACTCAAGCAAATAGAGTATCAAATCTATGATGATCAATATCCATCTTTATCGAATCAGGATTTAAAAGATATTCAAATCATTGTGAAAAGTGGAGGTATTTCTAATGATCATCTAGTTCTAAAAGAAGCTAAAAAAAGAAACCTTCCGATTGTCAGTGATTTAGAATTATTTAGCTTATTTTTTCCTTTAACATCAAATATAACTGTGACAGGAAGTAATGGAAAAACGACTACTGTCCGTTATATCGAAACACTTCTTCCTAATTTTTCCTTAGTTGGAAATGTTGGAATTCCCATATTTGATTTTTTTAAAGAGCCTAACCACCTCATCATTGAAGCCTCTAGCTTTATGCTAGAATATACGCATCATTTTCATAGTCCTTGTGTTGTTCTTTTAAATGTATATAAAACACATCAAGAGCATCATCATACAATGAATCAATACATCAAAAGTAAATTAAAAGTGCTATCGAATAGTAAAGAAGAGGATATCATCATTTATTATGCCGATGATCCAATTCTATCTAAATTAGTTTCTTATTATCCAGGAGTTAAAGTTCCATTTTCCCTTCACAAATTAAATCAAGGAATCTATATTGATCAATATCAAATTTATGAAGATCACCAATCTTTATTTTCTTTAGATTTAGTGAAAAATAAAGAAAAACATAATTTATTAAATTTATTAGCGAGTATCGCTGTTGCAAGAAAATTTCAACATGTATCCCTAGATATTTTAAAAGATAGAATAAAGGAACTCAAAAACATTGAACATCGCTTAGAATATATCGGTAAAATCAATCATGTTGATATTTATAATGATGCTAAATCGACCAACTTTTTCTCCTTAAAAACAGCTTTATCTACTTTTCCAATGGATAAAATTTTATTAATTGTTGGAGGGAAAAAAAGAGAAGATGACCAAGAACTTTTAAAACAAGAAATGAATCATATTGAACTTGTTTATTCCTATGGAGAAATGAAAGATTCATTTTATACTCTTTTTTTTCCTTATTCCATTCAAACCATCCAAAAAGAAACTTTAGAAGAAGTTTTATTAGATATTGCATCTAAGTGGGAAGATTATGAAAAGAAAATTTCCGTTTTATTATACTCTCCAGGTACACAAAGTTACGATCAGTATAAACATTTTGAAGAGCGGGGAAATGAATTTAAAAGTTTATGTCAAAAGTTACTTTTTTCAAAAATTTAAGTATTTTCTTTTCTATTGCGATAAAGTGTGATATAATAAATCTAAATGATTAAGGATATAGAACATGGAAATTGAAAAGAATAGAGCTATTCTTTATGGAGGAGCGTTTAATCCACCGACAATAGCTCATATACAAATTATTCAATATTTACAAGAACATTTTAAAGAAAATCATATCATTTTATTACCTACAAATGATTATTATGGAAAATCACAATTGGTATCCTATGAGCATCGTAAACAAATGTTATCTTTATCTCTTCAAGTACTTTCATCTAAAGAAAATATTGAAATATCTAATTATGAATATAAACAAAGTACTTATCAAGGGACCTATTATACATTAAAAGATTTTCATCATCCTTATTTTGTTATAGGTGCAGATGCTTTAGAAAGTATATCTAGTTGGATTATGTATCCTAAGATTATTGAAGAAAATGAATTCATTGTATTCCCAAGAGCTAACTATTCATTTCAAGATATTTTTTTAAAAAATAAAACATTAAGAACTTATCAAAATCATTTTTATTTGATTAATGATTTTCCATCATTATCGATTTCATCGACATCTTTTCGTCAAAATAAAGATATAGATATTCTTTTACCTAACATTTATCAATATATTAAAGAACATCATTTATATTTATAAGGAATAAAAAGAAAGGAATTAAGTCATTATGTATTCTCATGGTATGGTTAAAGTTGCTGCCGCAAGTCCAATCTTAAAAACAGGAGATGCTATCTACAATGTCAAACAAATCATCCATTGTTTGAAAAAAGTAGAAGAAAAACAAGCAGATATTGTTGTATTTCCTGAATTAAGCATTTGTGGATATAGTATAGCTGATTTAGTTTTTCAAGATTATTTATATCGAGATAATTTAGAAGCAATTGAATACTTATTAAATCATAATCCTTTTAGTGGTGTTGTTATTGTTGGAACATATTTTATCGAAAGTGATCGTATCTATAATTGTTGTTTAGTTATTCAAAACAATAAAATATTAGGAATTGTTCCTAAATGTTATCTACCTCATACCAATGAATTTTATGAAGCAAGATGGTTTGTTAGTGGATCAAATTGTCCCTTTAATGAAATAGAATTATTTGGACAAAAAATTCCTTTTGGCAAACTAATATTTGATAATGATGATCATTTAGTTCAATTTGGTTGTGAAATATGTGAGGATTTATGGGCTCCTATGTCTCCTCATGAGACACTATATGCAAATGGTGCGGTTTTAATTTTTAATGCAAGTGCCTCTCCTGAAGTGATTGGTAAAGCAGGTAAAAGAAGAATGATGGTTGAAAGTGCAAGTTACAGATGCAATGGGGCTTATATTTATACATCCAATAGTGCATCAGAATCAACTTCAGAAGTTGTATTTAGTAATCATAAGATGATTGTTGAAAATGGGGATATGATTCAAGAAAGCCATGATATTCATTTAGAGGATGATATTTTATTTGGAGATATCGATGTTTTAAAATTACACCATTTACGTAAAACCAATGGTTGGGTTAAAAATATTCATCGTGAAGACTTAGAACATTTAAGAAAAATTTCCTATTCATTACCGCAAAAAGAAACGTTTGTTTTTGAAAAGGAAATGGATATATTACCATTTGTTCCAAAAAATAAAGAAGACTTTGAACATATCATTGATATGCAAGCAACAAGTGTTAAAAAGCGT
>CANQVW010000040.1 GCA_947627395.1 uncultured Bacilli bacterium
GCTTGCTGATCTACTTTTGATGAAGCACCTTTTTTTAAAGGAACACCACACTCATGACTCAAATTTTCTAAATGCTTTAGGAAATAATATCTAGCAATGATACTTGCAGCAGCAATAGCAACATACTGATTTTCACCTTTCTCAAGAAGTTGAACTTTTTGATCAATCTCGTCCGGATGAAGTAAATAATCTAAATAATGTTCTTTTGATGTAAATCCATCAATGATAATTTCATCATAAGTTTCATCTTTTTTTAGTTTTGGTAATAAATTATGAATAACTTTACTATGTAATATAGCCTTTATTTTATTCATATTCATATTTTTTTGTTCAATCACTTCATTGTATTTATCGTTATTTAACAATAAAACACTATGAGTAATTTTTTTGATCAGTTCTGTTGCTATAGATTCAATTTTATCATCTGACAATTCTTTTGAATCCTTTACACCTAGTTTTCTTAATAAAAGTATTTTTTCTTTCGGAACAAAACATGCACAAACGACAATCCCTCCAAAGAAATCACCTGTTCCAACTTCATCCGTTCCAATAATAGATGAACCAAGTTGGAGAACAGAAGATGGTATAATTGTTTGAATGGACATTGATTTTGCAATATCTTCATTTGAAATCGGTAAATGTAACAACTGACATATATCGATATAGACATCTTCAATGTGATTTCCTTGCAATAAAACCTTTCCTGTGTGATAAATTGTTAACGTTGTAGTCTTGATTTTTCCTCTAAAAAGTGTATAATTATGAATAGAATCTGTTTGAAAGGATTGGTATGTTTGAATGACCTCTTTGATTTGTTCAGAGCTCAATTCAAAGGTATATGTCAATGTATCACCACTTTTCTTACTGATATTATATCACAAAATCAAATAATTTGAAAGAAATAGGTGAAAAATGAACAAATATTACAAAATATTGGAATTCGATAAAATCATTGAACAACTAAAAAAACATACAACTTTAGAAGAAAGTAAGAAAAGATTGAATCACTTTGAATTATTGGATACTGTAGAGAGTGTACAAAAATCTTTAAATGAAACAGATGAAGCAAGTGTTCTTATAAAACGTGTTGGCGATCTTCCAATGATTCATGATGAAAATATATCCTTTATTTCTATTTTAATGAAAGCACATAAAGGGGGTATTCATCAAGCTTTTGAAGTCTTCAAAGTTGGAAATTTATTAGATAAAATTAAAGAATGTATAATTTATCTTGAAAAAATTAAGAATTTTAAAATTCCTTCACAATTATTAGAAGAACAGGTTCATCAATTTATTTACTTAAAAGATTTAAATCAAAAAATCAAAAAAATTATAAATGAATATGGAGAGTTAAAAGAAGACGCTAGTGTTACATTACATTCACTTTTAAAAGAACAAAGAAACACAGAAAAATTAATTCAAATTAAATTACAAGAATTTTTAAGAAATCAATCTTCTAAATTATCTGAACAATTGATTTCAATTCGTAATGATCGATATGTTGTTCCTGTAAAAAATGATTATAAGAATCAAGTGAAAGGAATTATTCATGATCAATCATCCAGTGGTGAAACAGTTTATATTGAACCTTTAGTTGTATTTGAATTAAATAATCAATTAAATCATTTAAAAGAATTAGAACAACAAGAAGTGGTTAAAATATTAAAAGATGTTTCTTTAAATATTGACGAGTATTACCATGAACTATTAAATGATTTTGAAATATTTGTTTATCTAGATATTGTCTATGCAAAAGCGAAGTATTCATTAGAAATTGATGGAAAAAAGCCAAAAATCAACAATCAAGGCATCATTGAGCTCTACAGATGTTATCATCCATTATTGAATGTTGAAAAGATTGTTAAAAATAATATTTTCATTGGAAAAGATTATCAAGGAATCATCATTACAGGTCCTAATACAGGTGGCAAAACCGTTCTTTTAAAAACTGTTGGTTTGTTATCCTTAATGATTAAATTTGGTTTACTTATTCCTTGTGATGAAAATAGTCAAATGATGATTTTTGATCATGTTTATGCAGATATTGGTGATGAACAATCGATTGATCAAAATTTATCTACCTTTTCTAGCCATATAACAAATGTTATAGAAATCATTCATCATGTGACTGATCATTCCCTTGTTTTGTTAGATGAATTAGGTTCAGGTACCGATCCTTTAGAAGGAGCTTCTCTAGCTATCGCTATTTTCGATGAATTTTTGTCAAAAAATTGTTTGATTATGGCAACAAGTCATTATTCTGAACTTAAAATTCATGCATTTAATTCAAAGAAGATGATTAATGCAAGTGTCGAATTTGATTCCAAAACACTTAAACCAACCTACCGATTACTTATCGGTGTTCCAGGAATGAGTAACGCTATTCAAATTGCAACATCACTTGGTTTGCCTGATAAAATCATTCATCATGCACAAAATTATGTTCATGAACAAAATACCAATTTAAATTTAGTTCTGGACCAATTGATTCAACAATCCAAATCTTTAGATGACCAATTAAAAAAAATAGAAGAAGAACGAATTTTTTTACAGCAAAAAGAAAAAGAATTAGAGGATGAAATGATTTCTGCCAAGGAGGATAGAAATAAAATCATTCAAGAAGCCAACAAAGCAAAAGAACTTTTACTTCAATCTACGAAACAAGAAATGGATGACTTGCTTACTTCCTTAAAGCAAATTAAGGAAAAACCTATAAAAATGCATGAAATTGCTCAAATTAAACACAGAGTAAGTGAACTTTATGATTCATCTTTACATGAATCTACATCAGATGCGAATTTAGAAATTCATGTAGGAGATTTCGTTTTTGTAAAAAGTTATCAAATAGTAGGTAAAGTGCTTAAAATATTAAAAAATGATATGTATGAAGTTGAAATGGGTATTGTTACAACAAAAATTAAAAAAGAAGATATGAAGATAGCCCATCCTGTTGACAATCATATCACATACAAAAAAAGTGATACTTCCCCAGCTTCTACTAGAAAACAAATCTTATCAACGTTAGATTTAAGAGGCTCTCGATATGAGGAAGCAGAAGAAAAACTTGACAAATTCTTAGATGATGCCATTTATGGAAATTTGAACTCAATTTCGATTATTCATGGATTTGGAACAGGTGTCATTCGTAATCTTGTTCAAGAAAAACTAAAAAATAATAAAAGTATTATTCGTTATCGTTTTGGTGGACCTGGAGAAGGTGGTCAAGGCGTTACAATAGTTACATTAAAAGAATAAAATGAAAGGAAAATTATGAAACAAATTCAAACATTAGAAGAATTAGATTCTTCATTCACATTAGTTGATTTTTTTGCTACTTGGTGTGGTCCATGTAAAATGCAATCTTTTGTCTTAGAAGAATTAGTAGAAAAAATAAATATTGTAAAAGTTGATATTGATCAAGCAACTGAGCTCGCAAATAAATTTCATATTATGGCAGTACCAACTTTAGTTTTAATGAAAAATAAAGAAATGTTGGATCAAAAAGTTGGTTATCAATCAAAAGATGAAATAGAAGAGTGGATAGAAGAGTTTCAAAAGTGATTTGCATTGCAAATCCTTTTTTTAACCTTAAATTACCAAGAAAACGTTTTTTATTTTTGTTTACTTTTTTAACAAAAATTGATATAATATAATAGAAAAAAGGAGATGTATGGTCATGAAAAATAAATTATTCGCTTTTTTATTTATTGTGATGATAGGTCTTATTTTAGTTGGATGTGATCATGAGGATAATCCTCTTGAAAATCCAGAAAATCCTCCATCTGAAATTGACCCAAATGCACCAACCATTGAAATCACAGGTAAACTATTTGGTAATGTTGGTGAGATTGTTCATTTAACTGCAACATTAGAACCAGCCGATGATTCCGTCATTATATTATGGAAATCAGAAAATCCTGAGATTGCTGAAGTGGATATATTTGGTAAAGTCACTTGTAAAAGTAAAGGCGTTGCTGTTTTAATAGCTTATGATTTAGATAATGAAAATGTAAAGAAATCCATTGAATTTACAGTTCGTGATGGTGATCCTGAATATACAGTTGATAAAATTATTGTGAATCCAACTTTTTCTAATCGCGCAAAAGGAGAAGAAATGGTTTATGATAATGAAACCTATTACTATGGATTTAATGCTTTTTCGTCTGTTTCAAATGCAATGGATGCTGTAAAAAAAGGATCAAAAGTTTATTTATTAGGAACTTATGATAAACAAATTATTATTTCTAAAAATGATATTTATATTTATGGAGATAAAAATTATCAAACAAAAATAACGGGTCCATTATATGTGAATAGTGGTGTATCCAATATTACTATTGAAGGTTTATCCTTTACTGAAAAAGGAACATTAGAATTATTTGGCGATAATAATGAAATTGTTGTCCAAAATAATAAAATTTATGACACGACTTCTTATGATGTTCCATGGTCAGCAACTGAGTCTGGCCAAATTGCTGTTTTCAATGTAAAACAAAAAACTGCTTGTTCTGACAACATTACATTTACAAATAATACTTTTGAAAATGTAAGGGAAATTGCTATTAATATTTGTAATGTAAATAATCTTAAAATTACAAACAATACTTTTGATACATTTTATAAAGATGCAATCCATACCGACCTTGGCGCTGTAGCACAAAGTGGTCAATGGTTGGTTAAAGGAAATACATTCAAAAATGGGCAATATAATGCTATATTTTTTAATTCATATGGTTCAGATATGGATGGTATTGAATTAGTGATTTCTGTTTATGAAAATACTTTTGAAAAAATAGGAATTCAAGATGTAGATTATTGTAGTTGTATTACAACGTCAAATTTTCAATCTAGCTCTGTGACTTTTTCAATCAGCTATAATACATTTAAAAATTCAAGATGTTATATTTCCTTTATGGATGGAATTGATGAAGAAAAACAATGGTTAATGAGTGCTTTTATTAATTTTAATTCGTTTATTGGACTTCCAGAAGATTATTATATTTATAATGCACCTGGAAAAGAAGGTTCATTATTTAATGTTGAATATAATTTCTATGCAAATGAAAAAGAAGAATCCATTACACTAACGGACCATATGAATCAATTTGTTGGATGTAATCCTAATAAAAATGTTTTAACATCAAAATCAACATTAGATGCATATCTTCCTGTTTATGGAAAGAATTCGTTTGGATTGGAATCTACATCTACACTAGTTACAAATGAGAAGAACGTTACATTTACATCTAGTAATCCTGCTGTTGCAACTGTAAATGATAAAGGTGTCGTTACAGCAGTTTCAAAAGGAATTGTTGAAATAACAGCAACGAGTAACCAGAAAACAGGTAAAATTGTCATGCAAGTCACTGACCAAATTTATGTGAATTATGCAGCTAGATTAATCCAAGTCGCTGAAAAAGAGTTAGGATATCTTGAAGGAACGAATGGCTATACAAAATTTGGTGATTGGTATGGTGAAGAATTTGGTTCTGCGTTCGCATATGGTGATTGGTGTGCTATGTTTGTTTCATGGTGTGCTGATCAAGCTGGAGTTTCTCAAAGAGTTGTACCAAAGTATGCACTTGTAAGTAATGGGATGAACTGGTTTGTTGCAAGAGGTCGTTTTGAATACAAAGAATCAGGTTACAAACCAAAACTTGGAGACATCATTTTCTTCCTAAGTAATGGTGCGGGTCATACAGGTATGGTCATTAAAACTGAAGGTGACAGAGTATATACCATTGAAGGAAATACAAGTGACACAGTCGCAAAACGTAATTATTCATTGGATTATAATAAAACTACTGGATACGGAGTTCCTGATTATCCAAAATATGAAGGAAATGAACAATTTCAATTTGATGTATCTGATTCTACAGAAGGAGCAGGTCATTCAACAACCTAATCTATTAAAATAGTCTAATTTAGGAGGATTTTTCCTCCTTTTTTGGTTTTTTATAATGAAAATGATTGAAAATATCGAATGAATTTGATATAATATGAATATGAATTCTAGTATAAAAATAGAGAAAATTGACATTGTTAGTTACAAGCATGACGGAGAACTTCACAGAGTATGGAAAAATGTTGATAAAATATATGAATCCAAGGACTTAGTTGTCATTATAAATAATGAAGTAGATGTCATAGATGGTGATGGTCGTAAATGGAAGACAAGAGAACCAGCCGTTTGCTATTTCTTTAAAAAATATTGGTTTAATGTTATCTGTATGTTAAGAAATGGAGATATCTATTATTATTGTAATTTAAGTTCACCGTATGTCATTGATAGTGAAGGTATAAAATATATTGATTATGATTTAGACATTAAAGTTTTTCCAGGAGGGGAAATGTTAGAACTAGATCGTGATGAATATACGTTTAATGTTCAATATCTTCATTACTCAGAAAATATTCGATTGATCATTCAACGTAATTTGGATATTTTAATTGATTTAATCAAAAATAGAAAAGATCCATTCAATCGTGAATGTGTCTACCATTGGTACGAGTTATTTTTGGAAAATAAAAACTAAAAGGAGTGTGTTGTGTTTTGGTTCCTCTCGCGTACAGTCATTATTTTAAGGTTTTGGCATTTCCCTATCAAAGTGCTATTTTATTAGTTGTTTTAATTATTCTATTATGGCTCTCATCTTTGTTTTCATCCTTAGAAACTGCTTATTCAACAGTTAATATTATTCGCTTAAGAAATTATATGGAAGAAAAGAAAAAAGGTGCTAAAAAAGCCGTATATATTGCGGAAAAATTTGATAATACACTGACTACGTTACTCATTGGTAATAATTTAGTTAATATCGGTGCAACAACCATTGCCGGATACATCATCGGTAAAATGATTTTAAATCCAATGTGGTCCAATGTTGTTACAACGCTTGGAATGACTTTGATAGTATTAATATTTGGTGAAATTATTCCAAAGTCTTATGCAAAAGAAAACGCTGAAAAAGTAGCTTTACGCTATTCAGGATTTTTATTTGTATTAATTAAAATATTTTCTCCTTTAACATGGTTTTTTCAAAAACTTAGAAAGTTATTTTTAAAAAAGAATGTTGATACAACTCCTCAAGTTACAGAAGAGGAACTTGAATCGATTATTGAAACCATGGAAGATGAAGGAGTTATTGAAAATAAAGATGCTGAGTTAATGCAAAATGCATTAGATATTAATGATACAAATGTTTATGAAATTATGACACCTCGTGTTGATATTGTTGCTATTGAAGTAAATATGTCAGTAGAAAATATAAAAAAAATGTTTTTTGATTTTCAATATTCACGTATTCCAGTCTATGATCAAGATAAAGACAACATGATAGGAATATTACATGAAAGAGATTTTTTTACCGCTTATATTAATCAAAACGGAAAAAATATTAATATACGCTCTTTGATGTCTAAACCTCGTTATGTTTCTGAATCTACAAAAGTTAGTGATTTGATTGAAGAAATGCAATCAGGTAAATTCCATTTTGCTATTGTATCCGATGAATATGGAGGAACGAGTGGAATTGTGACTTTAGAAGATGCTCTTGAAGAATTGGTCGGGGAAATTTATGATGAATATGATGAAGAAATTGAAAACTTTAAATTTAAGAAAATAGATGAACAACATTATATCGTTAGTCCAAATACAGAATTAGATGAGCTTTTTGATGAATTAAAATTAGGAAAAAAGCCGAATTCTAAATATCATAATGTTGGTGGATTTGTATATGAGCTTTCTGAAGAAACTCCTTATAAAGGAAAGGTTGTTATCTATCATTCGATTTATGAAGAAGAAAGTGTAGAAAATCCAGTTCATAAGGAATATAATCTTAAATTTACAATTGATAAAGTCTATAAACGCCGAATTCTTTCATTGCTATTAGAAATTGAAGAAATCGCTGAAGAAGAAAAGACAGTATCTGAAGAATAAGGTTACCAACAGGTAGCCTTATTCTTACAATAGGAGGCACATGATTGAAAGAAGAATATTTAAAATTAAAAAGAACATTTCATATTCATTTATCTTTAGGAATTGTTTTATTAGCTCTAGGAATTAGTGGAGTAATTGCGAAACAATACCCCCTAGGAATCATTATGATTGTGATTGGTTTGATTGAAATTGTTTATGGATATTTTATTATTCCTAAAAGAAAAAAAGATTTAGAAAGAAATATGAAGGAATTTTGTCCAATTTGCCATAAAAAAATAGTAACAAAGAAAAAAGAAGTTCATTTTTATTTAAACGGCGTAGAAATAGAAGAAGATAAAATGTTGTATGATATTACAGGAACAAAAACAAAAAGAGAAATTTTATATTATATTTGTTTACCTTGTTCATTTTGTTTAGTTGAAATACATTCATATCAATTTTCTTCAAAAAAAGATTGGAAAGAAATAAAAGTACAAACAAATGTTGATTTTGATTATCATCAACAATATTAAAAAGCAAGAAATAAATTTCAAAATTTCTTGCTTTTTTCGATAAAACATACTATAATATTCTTGTACAAATTGTTGATGTACATGGGGAGCTACGGCTGAGAGGTTATTAAGTTAACGACCCTTAACCTGATCTAGGTAATGCTAGCGTAGGAAAATGAGTATTTTCATACATTTTTTTACGTTCTTTGGCATCTCCAAAGAATTTTTTTCTTAGAAGGGAGTGAAAGAATGAAAAAAATTTCAACAACTTGTTTGGCTGAAATAGCCATTATGGCAACATTAGCTTTAGCATTAGATTTCTTACAAGGTGGTCTATTTAAAGGTGTATTTGTCAATGGGGGATCTATTGGATTTGCAATGTTACCCATCTTAGTTCTTACTTATAGAAGAGGTTTTATACCTGGACTTATCAGTGCATTTATTTTAAGTTTCTTACAAATGCTTGGTGGAATTTATGCCATTGCTGACTCATGGTATATGGTATTGTTACAAATTATGTTGGACTATATTGTTGCCTATCCATTAGTTGCTTTTGCAGGCATCTTTTTTAAAGCTTTTAAAAATAGTACAACCCAAAATAATAAAATTAAATATTTATGGTTGGGTACAATTGTTGGAGGACTTTTAAAATTATTATCTCACTATTTAGCGGGAGTTATCTTTTGGAGTAGTTCAACACCAGAAGGATTTGTTGGTGGAGCATACTTATATAGCTTAGTTTATAATGGCGGATTTATGATTCCAAATATTATTCTTTGTGGTTTAGCTTTAACATTAATGTTTATTAAAGCCCCACAATTATTTGAAATTCAAGATAGAAAGGAGAAGATATCCAATGAATAAAATGCGATTAGGAAAAAGTATTTCTGTGTTATCTGCAGGAGTAATCTCTTTCATCATTAGTTTAGTTTTATTGATTAAAAGTTTTGGACATGAAGTATATGATGATGGGTCTACAGATATTTATTTTAGTGAACTTTATGTTATTGCAATTCTTGTTGGAATTATTATTGTCGCTTGTGGTGGGTACATGTTATACGCAACACTTAAAGACATGGATTCATCCTTCGTTTCTGTTTGTTGTGGTTTCGTTATTTCTGTACTTGTTTCATTTTATTCATTAGGATATTTCTTTAAACAAATAACAAAAAAGGGTGGAGCTGGCTTTAGTGATGTTCAAAGTTACTTCTATATTGGATTATTTGCCCTTCCTTGGATTGTTTATTTTATATTTCAATATCTAAGCATTAAAAAGAAGTAGAGATAATATAATTTAATAGATGATATTACATAATATCCATATATACATAAAAGTGGCCTGTTCTCTTTAACAAGCCACTTTTTTACTTCATTAAAAATAATAAGAATCAACTGCCTTTAAATAATCAATTAATGGAGTATATCCTCTAGAGACAGAAACACCACCTAAGGATTCAATTTCTGTTGCTTTAATACTTTTCTTTGAATCATCTTTTAGATTATCCAGATATAGTTGATAAAATGGTTTAATATCGATTAAATATATTTTTTCTAATTTACGATAATAAATAATCACAAACGCAATTCCTCCCATTTTATCTACATTGACTAAATGTTCAATTTGATGTGGAAAAATATGTTTAAAAGAAAAACTTAAGTTATCTGTTTCTTTTGCTTCATAATCAATATATTTTCCCCGATATATACCATTATAGTCAGTAGTAGAGGGGGTTTGATAATATGCTTCCACAATTCTAGCCATACTCCTTTTTGGGTAATCTACTTTCACAATTTGTACTGGTGTTGGTTTTTTATAGATGATGGCCTTTTGGTGAATTCGATAATATTCATTTGAAAGATTCAGTTCGTTTTCAAAAAGCATTCCACGATTCATCAGCCCATTTGAATGAATTTTTACTTGCTGAAATTTTTGATTTAAAGATGGATTAGAATATTTAATTTTCATATAGTTACCTCATTATGAATCGTAAATATTATAGCAAAAAATGGCATTTAAATCAATTTAATTTTAAAAGCTGACCCGTTCTTAAAATAAATTTTTTTAGAGGGCATTTTCAATGAACTCATAAACCTATTTTACATATTTTATTATGAGGTGACTTTACATATGTTGATCATTGTGAAAAAGAATGAGAAGAATGATTTAATAGAAAAAGAAAAAGATATTGTATATTTAAATAGTATATGTATTTTAAAGACAATAAAAGGTAAGCATCACATTTTAGTAATAGATGATGTAACTTTAAATAATGATGGTTTTATTGAAGAAAAAAATTATTTTTTAGATGAAATCTTAATTACCATACCTATTGATACAATTATATCGATTCATAAACATACAAAGTTAGAAGAAATATGTAAATTTTACCATATTAATTTAATTGTTATTTAAGAGTTACCTAGGCAAAAAAGAAAGTATATTTTACTTAAAAATGTAAAATATACTTTTTGCCTTTTTATATTGAACTTTAATTTAAATATGTTCATATAAATATAATGAATATAAATAAAACAGCATAAATAATTAAATTAAGTATTAATTATATCCTAAGATATGTTAATGTTTTACCTTATGTCTTGTTTTTTTCAAAAATTTATGATAAAATATGTATAGTTTTATATATAAATGAGGTATCAAAATGAAATTAAATCATGATCAACTATTAGAAAGACAAAAAAGAATTCGTAACTTTTCTATTATAGCACATATTGATCATGGAAAGTCTACACTTGCTGATCGTATTTTGGAAATCACAAATACCGTTGAACAGCGCGAAATGAAAGATCAATTATTAGACTCTATGGATTTAGAAAGAGAACGTGGAATTACAATTAAATTAAATGCCGTTGAATTAACCTATAAAAGTTTAAATGGTAATGAATATATTTTTCATTTGATTGACACTCCTGGACATGTTGATTTTACTTATGAAGTTTCAAGATCACTAGCTGCATGTGAAGGAGCCATTTTGGTTGTTGATGCTGCCCAAGGAATTG
>CANQVW010000041.1 GCA_947627395.1 uncultured Bacilli bacterium
GCTTATGTTTCCTTAGTCCACATAGAACCTGTTATGCCTTTATTTCATCATTACATTTTAATTAATGGGCAGCAAATTATTTCCCAAGGCAAAACCATTTATCAAGGAACTTTAGAAACAAAAGTATTAAAAGAATTGTTAGATAGTTTTGAAACAAAAAAGTTACAATATGGATTTCGTACAGCCTATGGGGAAAAGAGGGTACATGTTGCAACATTAGAAGAAGTAAAAACAAAAACCATCGATGTATATCAAATATGGTGTTATGGTAAGAAGGAAGAAATTGAAGAAATGAAAGAACTTCATCCTGAATTTGATTTCTTACCTTGGGGAAATATAGGTTATGATGTTGTGAAAAAAGGAAGAAGTAAAGCGCAAGCCATTCCTATTTTAGCAGAATATTTACAAATAGATATGAAAGATACGATAGCTGTAGGAGATGCGAGCAATGATGTTAAAATGTTAAAAACGGTTGGACTTGGAATTGCCATGGGAAATGCAACAGATGAAGCAAAAAAGGCAAGTAAATATGTGACAAGTCGTATTGATGAGGATGGAATCTTTCAAGCTTTCTTGCATTTTGGTATGATTGAAGAAAAAAAATGAGTCACTCGTGGACTCATTTTATTCTTTAAACTGAACTGGGAATGAATTAGCTGGAACATAGAATGGATTTTGTTGATTGATTCTATCCATAAATAATCGACCAAATAGATGATCATATTCATGTTGAAATACAATAGCCATATAATTTTTAAGCTTCAAAGTGATTCTTTTTGTTTTACGTGTTGTAAAATCATAGGAATCGAATTCTACTTGAATACGGCGAGGACGATGAACATATCCTTCCACAGTTCTGTCAACGGACAAACATCCTTCCCCACTTTCTAAGTAAGTCAGTTCCTCAGAGTAACGTAAAATCTTAGGATTGATTACGCCATAATGATGTAAAGTACCCTGCTCATCATAACCTAATATCACAAACATTTTTTTTAAAACATCAATTTGAGGAGCAGCAAGACCAACTCCAGGACGAATATTATACTTTTTAACTTTATCATCATCGTAACCATTTTCTAAATATTCATCCATTAAAAGAAGTGTTGCTTCATCTTCCTTTGAAAGCGGCAAAGAAATTTCTACACATCTTTTTCTCAAATCCTCATGATTTTCTTTAATAATATCTTTATATGATAACATAAAACATCTCCTACAAAGATATCATATCATTAAATGAGAAATTATGCAAGAATTATCGATTATTTCCGTACCAAGCAGATCCAATAATCGCTAGAAGGATGAATAGAACAAGAATCAAAGCATAGCCACTTCCCATTCCTTGATTTGAACCACAACCACAAGAAGGTGCATAACCATAGTTATTATATCCGAACATCATCTTCCCTCCTTTCTTACTGTAATATATGAATAAATGGTTTTCTTGGTTAGGAATTTTACCTATTTCTTTTTACATTCTTTTTTGTTTGTGATATAATCAATTCAAAGTAAAATTTAAAAGAGGTTCATATGAGTAAGAAAAACCAAATTCAAAAAGCAGAATATCTCATTGATTATGATTTATTTACTGTCGAAGAAGTGATTAAAATTATTTCTTTTATGCGTTTGATTGAACAAACCAAACAAAAGAAAGTATCAACAAAACTTCTTCAAGAACAATATAAAGAATATCGTTTGATTTTAAACAACAAATCATTAGAAAAACAATATAATAAAATGTTAGAAGAAAAAAGTGGTGTATCTATTTATCGTATCATGAAAAGTATTGAAAATCATCCTTCTTAAAAAGAAAAGTCGTTCGGTTTATTTTCTTCTTCAATATAACCATAATCTGATGTGTCTTTAATTCTTAGGTAACTTTCAATACGAGTGATTCGTTTCGCTAAATTATTAATTCGTCTTCTATTTTCTTTAATTTCATATTGAAGACGATTCATTTCCATATTTGGATACATTCCATTAGGAGAATTATAAACATTCATATCAGGATATCCCTGATAACGTTCATCAAAATGATTTCTTTTAAACATTCTTAATCTATCCTTTCATATTAAGATATGAAACAAAAGTATATTTGGCTACAAAAGGAGAAAAAATATGAGACTAGATTCTTTTTTAGCAAAAGCCTTGCAACAATCTAGAGCAAAAATAAGTCCTTTAATTGCAAAAGGACTGATTGAAGTAAATCATAAAATAGTAAAAAGAAAAGATATGCATATTAGTGATGACGATGAAATCCGTTACATGGGCGAAGTAGTAACTTATCAAGCATTTCTATATATTATGTTGCATAAACCATCAGGATATATTAGTGCAACAAAAGACGCAAAAGATCCAACGGTGTTAGATTTAGTTCCTTTAAATAGAGATCTCTTCCCTATGGGTCGCTTAGATAAAGATACAGAGGGATTATTAATATTAACCAATGATGGAAAGTTAGCACATCGTTTAACGAGTCCTAATCATGATGTTCCTAAAACTTATTTAGCCATTTTAGATCTTCCCATGACTATAGAAGAAGAGCAAATCTTTCAAAATGGAATAGATATCTACGATGGAAATCAACATTTATTTCATACCAAAAAAGCTTTGTTAGAAAAAAAAGATGAACTAACTTATCATGTTACCATTACGGAAGGCAAATATCATCAAATTAAAAAAATGTTTATGAAGTTTGGGAAAAAAGTAACTTATTTAAAGCGTCTTTCCATGGGACCCATAAAGTTAGATCCGACGCTACCTATTGGAGGCTATCGCCTTTTAACAAAACAAGAAATTGAGTTATTAAAGGAAATATGAAATGCACCAAATGATGCGCTCTTACATAAACTAATGTAGGAGGAGAAATCAAATGAATTCAAGGATGGATCAATTTAGAGAATTCGTAAATAAGCATCCACTCCTTAGGGATGAGGTTCGGAGTGGAAAAGTCACTTGGCAAAACATTTATGAAGAATGGGTGTTATATGGAGAAAGTAATGAACAATGGAAAGCTTATGAAGAAAAAGAAAGTCAAACAGAAAGTACACCCAATCAAACAACACAACAAGCAAGTACTGTGGTTAATTTAGATAGCATTAAAAGTATTGTCAATTATATTCAAAAACTAAATCCAGACACTGTGAATAAAACATTAAACACTGTACAAAAAGTTATTCAAATTGTACAAACGGTCAATGGTGGAAGAACCCCTATTCCAGGTCCTAGTATAAATAGTATGTATAGTGATTGGTGGGATTAGATGAGAGAAGATATATTAAAAGATTTATATCATCATCCAGATTATTTGGAATATTTAAGATATCATCCTAAATGGTATTACTATTTAGATTTAGATCCTAATTACTATAAGGAATTTGTAAAACAAGTTAAAAAGGATTTAAAAATCACGACTTATGATAAACTAGAATCCATTAAAAAACAAGTAAATTTTGCTAGCTCTATGATGAATTATTTTACAAAAGATTAAATGTTAAGTAAAAAGCCTTGACAGACTCATCTGAATATGTTACAATAAAAGAGTCTATAAAGGAGGTTTAGAAATGGTAAAAATTAGATTACAAAGACTTGGAAAAAACAAAGCTCCATTTTATCGAGTAGTGGCAACAGATTCAAGAAATCCCCGTGATGGTCGTTTTATTGATATCATAGGAACATATCATCCAACTCAACAAAATGAACAATTTAAAATTGATGAAGAAAAAGCTTTGAAATGGTTAAAAGAAGGAGCACAACCAACTGATACCGTTAAATCCATTTTCACAAAGCTTGGTATTAATGCAAAATTTGTAAGCAACAAGTAGGTGAATACAATGAATTATGAAATATTTGTATCAGAACTAGTAAAACCATTGGTAAAAAAACCAGAAGCGGTTTCTGTGAAAACCATTTCTGAAGATGAAGAAATGATTTCACTACAAATTCTAGTTGATGAAGAAGATTTAGGTAGAGTTATTGGTAGGAAGGGAAGAGTTGCAAATGCACTTCGTACAATAGTCTACGCATGCAGTATTCGTAATGGCAAAAAAGTTGAAATTTCCATTGATAAGTTTTAGTAAAAAAGAGGAGTCATCCTCTTTTTTATGTTATTTTGTCATATTATTTTATTTAGCCGTATAAATACAATTTATATATAAAAAGTATTTGGGTAGGAATACCATTTTATATAAAATATATTATATCGACAAATTTTGACACCTTTTTCCATTTTATTTATTATATAATCACATAAAGAGTTTTAGGACCCTAAAATAAAATAATGAGGCAGATAAAAAATGAAAAAAAAAGACACAAAAAAGCTCACTGATAAACAAAAACAACAAATGATGAAGAAAATGGAAGAATTATGTTTTGGATTAGATGAAGATACAGAAAAAAAACTTCATGTTATCTTTGATTATTTGTATGATCACAAAATTGTCATAGATGATTTAACAAATGAACTTTTACTAAATAGAGAAATGTCTTTATCAGAAAGAACTGTTTTGTTAGAATGTACGATTGGTAAATTAAGAGGAAACCCTAATAAATTAAATGAACTATATTATCGTATTTTAGAAAGAAAACAATTAGGAATATAGTTTTAATAAAAAAGAGCTGATGAAATATCAACTCTTTTTGCATATTTAAATATTTTTATTTTGTATTTTTTCTTGGATTTCTTCTTCATCACTTTTTTCAATTGAAAGCGTATATTCCATATCTACTTTTGTTGATTTTCTTTTTTGTAGCAATTTCTTACAATTTTTGTAAATCATAATGCCAATTAAAATGATAACATTAAAAATAACAATTAAAGATCCTGTGGGAACAGATAAAGTAAAACTTAGATAAATTCCTAAAAACACAGAAACTTCAGAAAAAACAACAGCAATTAAACAAGTATTCTTAAATGATTTTCCAATTAGAATAGAAGCAGCAACAGGGACAATCATCAAAGATGAAATTAACAAGACACCCACAATTTGCATCGAAATAGAAATAAAAATAGCTAATATAATTGTAATGGATAATTGTAAGAGTTTTACATTAATTCCAGATACTTTCGCAAATGTTTCATCAAAACATAAAGTAATAATCTTTTTATAAAAGATAGCAATGAATAATACAATACCTAAAGACATGAATAATATAATAATGAAATCTTTTAATTCGACAGCTAGCAAACTTCCAAATAATAAAGAAGAAGTTAAGTTACTTGCACCATTTCCACTTAAAGCGATAAAAATTCCTGAAAGAGCAGCACCAAAACTCATGACAATCGGCATGGATAATTCTTTATAATTTTTATAAAATCCTCTCAACTTTTCAATGAGTAGTGTCCCAATCACAGAAAAGATAATTCCAAGAGCAATAGGGGAAATCACATCAGCAAGGATGGTGTCTGTTAATACATGAGCCAGCAAAACCCCAAAGCAAACACCTGCTAAAGAGAAATGTGATAATGTATCAGCAATAAAGGAAAGACGACGAATGACAATCACCGATCCAATTAAAGGAGCAAGTACGCCAATAATAATCCCCACAATAATTGGATAAATATAGATATCTGGATAATCTATAATTGCTTTAAAGAAATCAAAGAAATGGGCTAATAAAATATTAATCATGATGTTTTTCCTCCATTTTAGTAAAAGTATAATTAGTATATTCATCTAAATGAAGTATATAATCATATAAGTCTTTCGCAAAATCTTGATCATGAGTAATTAAGATAATCGTTATTTTTTCCTCTTTTAATTTTTTTAGAATTTGATATAGATTATGCATATTTTCTGTATCAATTCCTACAGTCGGCTCATCTAGTATTAATAATCTTGGCTTTGTTAATAATGCTCTAGCAATAAAGATTCTTTGTAATTGTCCACCTGAAAGATTATTAATATTTTCATGATAGAATTTATTTAAATTTAAACTTGAAATAATGGATTTATAAAATTGATCATAAGCTCTTTGCGGGTAACTTGCCATTAAAATCTCTTTGACTGTAATCGGAAATTCATAATTGAATTCTGCTTTTTGAGGAACATAACCAATATGATGGTGTTTCTTTATTTCATTAATATCTACATCGTCCAAGAAAATCATTCCATGTTGAACCTTTTGTAATTTTAAAAGGCATTTAATCAAAGTTGATTTACCACTTCCATTTTTCCCCGTGATTGTTAAAAAGTCACCACTATTAATAGAAAAGGATAGATGATTTAGAATTACTTTTTGGTCATATGAAAATGTTAAGTCATTCACTCTAATTCGCATAGAAAACACCTCGTCTTTTAAAAGTTTAGCATAAAAATGAAAATTAGACAAGTGAAAATGTTTATTTTTATTTTTTTTTATGGTATACTATACTTATAATGATAGAAAGGAATCATTTATGAAAGGAATCTTTATTACATTTGAAGGTACAGAGGGAAGTGGAAAAACCACTGTCATTGAAAAAATTGAACAAACCCTTTTAAAAATGAATTATCCAGTTATAAAAACAAGAGAACCCGGTGGAAGTAAAATTGCTGAAGAAATTCGCAATATTATATTAGATGTTGAAAATGTTCATATGGATCCTGCAACAGAAGCTTTACTATATGCAGCAAGTAGAAGGCAACATCTTGTTGAAAAAGTTCTCCCCTATTTAGAGAAAGGATATATTGTTTTATCGGATCGTTATATTGATAGTTCATTAGCCTATCAGGGTTATGCAAGAGAATTAGGAATTGATGAGATATATCAAATCAATCAATTTGCAACTCATGGGCTTTTACCAGATTTAACGATTTATATTGATGTAAAACCAGAAGTAGGATTAACTAGAATTCATCATAATCATCGTGAAGAAAATCGTTTAGATTTAGAAAAAGTAGATTTCCACCAAAAAGTTTATCAAGGATATCAAATCATTGCTCATCGTTTTCCAGAACGTTTTCGTGTTATTGATGGAGAAAATGATAGAGAGAAAGTCTTTCAAGATGCTTTTCAATGGATTCAAGAAATTATTCAAAAGAGAGGGTAAAAATGGATTTTTCTAACTTGTTTAAAAATCAACCCAAAGTTGTCCAATTATTAAAGAATAGTCATGAAAAGGATCGTTTTGTTCATACGTATCTTTTTAGTGGAACTAAAGGTAGTTTAAAAATGGATGCTGCCTTATATTTTGCAAGTCTCATTTTATGTCAAAATGGTGGAGCTTGTGGTACATGTGAAGGTTGCAAACGTCTCAATCGTTTTGTTCATCCACGTTTATTTATGCTTTCACCAGAAGGTGAAACCATTAAGAAAGAACAAATTGAATATCTAGAACATGAGTTTTCTTTAACAACAGAAGGTAAAAGAGTTTTTATCATCAAAGACATTGATAAAACTACTTTGGCAGGGGCAAACTCACTCCTAAAATTCCTAGAATCCTTAGATGATTTATCTTATGGAGTTTTATTGACGGAGAATCTTTATCAAGTGTTGCCCACCATTCGTTCTAGATCTGCTGTTGTTTCTTTTCAACCTATTGATTCTTCTATTGTGAAAGAAGCTCTTTTACAAAGAGGCATTCAAGAAGAACAGGCTTTATTAATTTCTAAGCTAACCAATAATTTAAGTGAAGGGTTGGAACTTTCTAAAAATCCGATTTTTCCGCAAATGGTTGAACTTGTGAAAAAATTGGGATTAGAAATGGAAACAGAAGAACCTAAAATGTATTTAACTTTTATTGAAAATGGTTCTTTTTTAACAAAACTAGATAAAACTTATCATGGATATTTTTTAGATTTATTCATTCAATTTCAAAATGATAAAATTAAATACTTGTATTATATGAAAGAAGATATAGTATTCCAAGATATTTTAGATCATTCAACGTTAATGTTATCGAAAGAACAAGAAATTAAAATATTAGATATTTTACTTACATTTCGTCAAAGATTAAAAACAAACGTTCAATTGGATTTAATGTATTCAGAAATGTTTGTGAAAATAGGAAAGGTATAAAAATGATAAAAATTGTTGGTATAGGCTTTAAAGAAGTTGGTAAAATTTATTGGTTTAATCCAGGCCCATTTAATTTAACCATTGGAAGTAAAGTGATTGTGGAAACAGTTCGTGGTTTAGAACTTGGACATGTTGTACAACCTATCCGAGAAATTGATGATGATCAAATGCAACATGACTTAAAAGACGTCATTCGTGTAGCTAGTGAAAAAGATTTAAAAGCATACGAAGAAAACGAAATAAAAGCTAAAGAGTCTTTACGCCGAACGAAAGAAATTATTAAAGAATACAAATTAGAAATGAAAATTGTCGGATGTGAATATACTTTAGATGGAAGTAAATTGCTCATTTATTATAACGCTGATGGAAGAGTAGACTTTAGAGAACTTGTTCGTGTATTAGCAAGTGAATTTAAAGTTCGTATTGAACTTCGTCAAATTAGTCCAAGAGATGGTGCTAAAATCATAGGTGCTATTGGAAGTTGTGGGAGAGAAGTATGTTGTAAAACACATTTAAGAGAATTTGATTTGGTGACGATGAAAATGGCAAAAGATCAAGGTATGGCGCTTTCAACGAATAAAATTGCAGGTGTATGTGGTAAACTGATGTGTTGCATTGGTTATGAAGCTCAAGCGTATGAAGATGCAAGAAAAAGAGTCCCTAGTGTAGGAGACATTGTTTCCACACCCAATTGTGCAAATTGCAAAGTGATTAGTGTGGATTATCTTCGTGAAAAAGTGAAAACGGAACATCAAAATCAAATTGATGTTTGGGATGCTTCACAAGTTCAAAAAATCAAAGGTACCAAATTTGAAAAAGAAGAATATAGCGAAGAAGAAAAGGAATTACAAGATTCATATGGAAGTGGTTCATGAGCTTCTAGGATATAAACAAATTAAAATCATTCAAAATGATGAAATGTTTTGCTTCTCTGTTGATTCTATGCTATTAGCAGATTTTGTTCGTATTCCCATAAAAACAAAAAAAATTATTGATTTAGGGTGTGGAAATGCTCCAATTCCTTTGTTTTTAACTTTAAAAACCAAGGCAAAAATCATTGGTGTTGAACTTCAAGAGGTTATAGCCGATATGGCAAAAAGAAGTGTGGAACTCAATCATTTTGAATCACAAATTGAAATCATTCATCAAGATTTAAAAAATATTTATCAAACCGTGGGTGCCAATCAATTTGATATTGTGATTTCTAACCCTCCTTATTTTAAATATCAAGAAAGCAGTCATATTAATAAGAATTCCTTTTTAACAATCGCAAGACATGAAGTTAAAGCAACCTTAGAAGATATTATCCAAGAAGCTAGAAAATTATTAATTGATGGTGGACTTTTCTATATGGTTCATCGGGCAGAGCGATTAACAGAAATTCTTTTATCTTTAAAAGAAAATGGTTTTGCTATGAAAAGGATTCGTTTTGTTTATCCAAAAACAAATGCTTCGGAAGCTTTATTAATTTTATTAGAAGCAAAGAAAAATGCGAAAGAAGGAATGAAAATCGGACAGCCTTTGTATATTTATGATGATATGGGAGAATATACAGAAGAGGTGAGAAACATATTTCATTTTTCAAAAATGTAGAAATGTTTGAATAATGGATAAAAATGTAGTACAATATAGGAAGAGGTGATAATCAATGCTACTAAGTTTATTAACAAAAGAAGAAAAGTATTATTTTATTGATTTGTTGAATGATTTGATTTCTGTAGATGGAGATCCTACACAAATCGAAGCAAACTTAATTAAGAAATTAAAATTAGAAATGGGAGAAGATATTTCTAAGTATAAAAAGAGTAACTTATCCAAGGAAAAATTAATGGAATATTTTTCATCTAAACCAAAAGCAACAAAAAATTTAGTCTTTTTAAATTTAGTATCTGTTTCTTTAAATGATGAATGGTATAGTGTTGAAGAACACTTTTTACTAGAAGAGATTCAACAAGCTTTTGATATTTCCGATAAAAAGAAAATAGAATTGATGAAAGTTGTTTATGCTGAACGTGATTTAAGAGAGCGTATCAAGAGAGTTATTTCTGATTAGAAATATGATAGTACAAAAATCTTATCAAGAAAATAAACCAACTTTATATCTTGTTCCTACTCCGATTGGTAATTTTAAGGATATGACTTTTAGAAGTATTGAAGCATTAAAAGAGTCCGACTATATATTTTGTGAGGACACAAGAATTACAAAAGTACTTTTATCTCATTTTGATATTTCAACTCCTTTAAGAAATTATCAATTATACAATGAGAAAGAACAAGCCGAACAAATCTTAAAATTGTTAAGAAGTGGTAAAAACATTTCCTTAGTCAGTGATGCAGGACTTCCATGTATCAGTGATCCTGGATTTTATATTTCAAGATGTGCGATTCAAGAAGGGTTTTCAGTCATTAGCCTACCTGGAGCCAATGCCGCATTAACTGCTTTAGTTGCATCGGGATTGCCCAATGAAAAATTTACTTTCTATGGCTTTTTAGCAAGTAAAAGAACACAACGTTTGCAACAATTACAAGCACTAAAAGATAAAAGTGAAACACTGATTTTTTATGAAGCACCCCATAGAATTCACCAAACACTTCAGGATATGAAAGAAATTTTAGGAAACAGGCAAATCACGCTAGCAAGAGAATTAACTAAAAAATATGAGGAATATATTCGCAGTGATTTAGATACTATTTTAGAAGATGAAAGAGAACTAAAAGGTGAAATTGTTATCATTCTTGAGGGTACAAAAATTTCTACCCATCTAAAAGAACTACAAACTCTTTCAATAGAAAATCATTTTCAATATTATATTGATCTAGGTTTAGAAGAAAAAGAGGCCATGAAAAAAGTAGCTCAAGATAGAGAGATTTCCAAAAGTGACGTATATAAAGTTGTGAAAAAAATATCGATATAAAAATTGATCAAGGTATTAGATTTTTCTAATGCCTTTTTTATATCTAACGTTTTCATCCCAATAATTATTCAATAAAAACTTCCTCTATATATGCTGTTATTAAAATTCATTTTAAGAAGAAAAAAGTGAAAAAAGTAATAATTTTCAAAAAAAACTTAACTTTTCATGAAAAGTGTTGTATAATATTTTGTAGTAAAAATTAGGCTAGATTTTTAAATTTTGGTAATGGAGGATTAAAAAAATGGCTAAAAAATTTCAATCAATGGATGGAAACCAAGCTGCTGCTTGGGCATCATATGCTTTCACAGAAGTAGCAGGTATTTATCCAATTACTCCTTCTTCCCCAATGGCTGAGTACACAGATGATTGGGCAAGTAAAGGACAAAAGAATTTATTTGGAACTCCTGTAAAGATTGTTGAAATGCAATCTGAAGGTGGAGCAGCAGGAACAGTACATGGATCTTTACAAGCAGG
>CANQVW010000042.1 GCA_947627395.1 uncultured Bacilli bacterium
GAATAAAGGAGGATATGAAAATGAAAGAAAAAGTTTTTTTTACATCTGAATCTGTCACAGAAGGTCATCCAGATAAAATTTGTGACAAAATCGCAGATAGTATTTTAGATGAATTTTTAAAACAAGACAAAAATGCACATGTAGCTTGTGAAGTGACAGCAACGACAGGATTGGTCATGGTCATGGGAGAAGTTACAGCTGAAGCCTATGTGGATATTCAAGGTGTTGTACGAAATGTTGTTAATGAAATTGGATACAATCGTGGCAAAATTGGATTTGACGCTGAAAATTTAGCCGTACTTGTTAGTTTGGATGAACAATCTAAAGATATAGCCATGGGTGTTAAAGAAGACGAAGGAGCAGGAGATCAAGGGATGATGTTTGGCTTTGCTTCCAATGAAACCGATGAATATATGCCAGCACCTATTATGTTTGCCCATCGTTTAACTAGAAGACTAACTGAATGTCGTAAACAAGGTCTTGTTGATTATTTAAGACCTGATGGAAAAGCACAAGTGACAGTTGAATATCAAGATGGAAAAGTCGCAAGAATTGACAGTATTGTTCTATCTACACAGCATAGTGAAATGGTTGATGTTGAAGAATTAAGAACATTTGTGAAAAAAGAAGTCATTCAAAAAGTAATTCCATCTCATCTTTTAGATGAACATACTACTTGTTTTATCAATCCAACAGGAAGATTTGTCATCGGGGGTCCTAAAGGAGATAGTGGACTTACGGGCAGAAAAATCATTGTGGATACCTATGTTGGATACGCAAGACACGGAGGAGGAGCTTTTAGTGGAAAAGACCCTTCCAAAGTGGATCGTAGTGCTGCCTACATGGCAAGATATATTGCGAAAAATCTTGTTGCTGCAGGATATGCAGATAAACTAGAAATCGGCTTAAGTTATGCTATTGGTGTCAGTGAACCCACTTCCATCATGGTCACAGATTATGGAACAGCCAAGACAACAACTGAAAAAATCATTCAAGCCATTCGTACTTTCTTCCCATTAACACCAAAAGGAATGATTCAGTATTTAGATCTTAGAAGACCAATTTATAGTAAAACAACTAACTATGGACATTTTGGTAAAATTAATGAAGGATTACCTTGGGAAGAATTAGATAAAGTAGAAGAATTAAAAGAGTTTTTACATCGTTAGGAATTAAAATATGAATGAACAAATATTAGAAATGCAAAGAAACTTTTATTTAACAGCAGGATGTTTTGACCAATATGATCGTTTAAAACCGTATGCTATATTAGATTTTTTTCAAGAAATAGCAGGAATCCACGCGGATGTCCTAGGAATTGGGTATGAACCATTAGTCGAAAAAGGACTCGCATGGATTATTGTATCTAATCGAATAATCATAGATCAAAATCCTAAAGCATCAGAGAAGGTGATTGTGAAAACATGGCCCAAAGCACCAGGAAAAGTAGACTATGAACGACATTACTCCATGGAAAATGAACAAGGAGAAATCATAGCACGTGGTGTAGGTCGTTGGTGCTTGGTAGATATTCATTCTAAATCCATCAATCGAAGAGAAAAGATACAATATCCAGGAATTATTTTAGAAAAAAATGCCATTGAAAATCCTTCATTTCGATTACATCCGATTTCTAAAGAGGAAAGTATTTTTTCTTATCAACACATTGTTCATGAAGCAGATTTAGATCATTATCATCATACCAATAATGCAAAATATGCCGATATGATATTAAATGCTTTAAACTTACCCTCCTCTACTTGGTTTTATGATTATAAGATTGCTCATGTTCATGAAGCACCCTTAGGAAGTAAAATAGATATTTACAAAAAAGAAGAAGAAAATCAAATTTGTTTAACAGGATATTTAGAAGATGGCGAGATTTGTTTTAATGCTAGTTGCCAGTTAAAATAAAAAAGAGGCTTTATGCCTCAATAAAGAAGTTTACATCCTTGAATGTAACTTCTTTTTTTCATTTCTTTATCGATTTCATTCATAATAACCCATTTTTTAAGGCCCCAGGTTGGCTCAATTAATAAATTTTTAGGCGCATCTCCATTAATTCGATGAACTACAATATCTTTTCTTAAATAAGCCATTTGTTCACAAGTAATATCTACATATTGTTCTAAAGAAAGCAAAGGAAAAGGTTGTTTTAAATAAGATTCTCCCAAAGGAGTATTTTTAAGTAAGAAAAGAGAATGTATTTTAATTCCTTCAATATCTTGCGTGCTTAAATATTGAACTGTTTGAATCATCATTTCTTTAGTTTCATTTGGAAGTCCATTAATAATATGAACAATCACTTCAATATGTTTTTCTCTAAGGTCTTGAATTGCTTTTTCAAAAATAGGAAGAAGATAACCACGATGTATTTCTTCTGCCGTTTTTTCATGAATGGTTTGCAATCCAAGCTCAACCCAAACAGGAATTCTTTGATTTAGCTCACCTAAATATTGAATGACCTCTCTACTTAATGAATCAGGTCTTGTTGCAATGGATAAGGCAACAATATTTGGATCTAAAAGAATAGCCTCCTCAAATAAACTCTTTAATTTAGATAAAGGTCCATAAGTATTGGTATTGGCTTGAAAGTAAGCAATATATTTTGCATCATTCCATTTTAAATGAATGATTTTACGAACTTCATCAAATTGTTCTTTTAAACTTTTTTCTTTTGACCCAGCGAATTCCCCACTCCCATTGGGAGAACAAAAGGTACAGCCTGTTGTTCCTACCGTTCCATCACGATTTGGACAAGAAAAATTTCCATTTAAAGCTACTTTAAAAACTTTTGATTGAAATCTTTCCTTTAAATAAAAATCTAAAGTATAATATCGATGTTGGTTATTTATATAGTTCATAGTTTTTCCTTATTCCATTTCCATTTTAACACGTTTTTATTGATAAGTAAAGAAAGAAATGGAATAAAAAGACATTCTTCCTATATAATGTAATTAGTGGAGACTATTGTATGATTCAAGGAATATTGCTTATTTTTTTCTTTCTTTCCATTTTTTATAGTTTTAAATATCATTTTGTGCAACTTAAGTTTATCAAAGAGAGTAAAAAAGCTTTACAGAATAAAAGTAGTTATGTAACATTTTTACTTTCTTTAGGGGCTCATATTGGAGCAGGAAATATTGTTGGGGTGACAACAGCACTCATTCTAGGCGGACCTGGTACACTATTTTGGATGATCATCACAACCATTTGTACAACTATTTTTTCTTTAATGGAAAATACTTTAGGACTTCATTATCAAATTAAAGTAGAAGAGGAATATAGAGGGGGAAGTTGTTACTACATTCATCAAGGTTTACATTTACCATGGTTAGCCATTCTTTTTTGTATCTTCTTAGTTTTATCAAGTACTATTTTTTTTAGTCCTATTCAAGTAAATGCACTCAGTGAATCCATTCTATATTTATTTCCTATTCCTAAAATATCTATCTTTATAGGACTTGTTCTTTTTTCCATCTTAATTATTTTTAGAGGAACAAAGTCAATATTAAAATTTATCGAAATGGTAGTTCCTTTAATGACCATCCTTTTTTTCGGAATTTCAGTCACTGCCATTTTAATGAAATGGCAAATGATTCCTTCTGTTTTAAAACTAATTATGAAAGATGCAATGAATATCAAAGCAGGAAGTATTGGCGTGGTAATGATAGGAATAAAAAGAAGTCTTTTTTCGAATGAAGCAGGACTTGGAACAGCTCCATCCATTAATAGCAGAAGTCAAGTCCAAAGAAATATATCCCAAGGATACTTACAAGTTTTAGCTTGCTTTATTGATACTGTTTTAATGTGCACATTACTTGGAATATTCATTTTGATTTATGGAATGGATGTTTCAAATTATCAAGGTGCTGATTTATCTATAGATATTTTTTCATATGTATTAGGATCTTTTGGAAAATATATAGGATCTTTCTTTTTATTTACTTTTTCTCTTGCAACAATTGTAAGTAGTTTTTATTCAGGGGAAAGTAATATGCTTTATTTATCTAAATTTCATTCTGTTCCAATGAAATTATCTAAAATGATTTATAAAATTCTTTTCCTTATCGGATTAGGATTGGGAGTTTTTTTAAAAAATTATTTTGTTTGGAATTTAGTAGATTATGGACTGATTAGTCTTGGACTCATTCATTTATTTGTTTTAATTCGCTTAGAAAAAGAATTTCAAATGGAATTACATGTCCCATTGTAAAATGGATTAATTTTCCTATTGACAATTTATCTAAAATCCATTATACTTTTATTGCCTGGAGAGTTCGCGTTTGTACATATATGCGAACCGAACAAAATTACATAGGGAGTTGAGGCGTATCTGGCGTGAATGCTCGTATTTATACAAGAATCCCGATGCTACGCAAAAAGAGATTCCCACCTTAGCGTGAACGAAGGTTCACATCCGTATTAACGACTTTCTGGGTATTTCTGTTGTTTTAATAAATGGTTGTATAGGTAGATATTTCTACCTATTTTTTTATGAAATCAGTTCATTTAAAAGAATCTATAAAATGAGAAATAAGACTTTATAAAATATGAAATGTATGATATAATAATAGTAACGGGTGTAGAAATGATAGAAGAAATTTTAGAACAATTAAAAGAACAATTCAAACAAATTCTAAAAAATATGGGAGTAGAAGAAGAACTCGATATCTTCTTTGAAGTTCCTAAAGATCCTTCTTTTGGCGATTATTCCACAAATCTCTCTATGCGTTTAGCTAAAATTTTAAAGAAAAATCCTGTAACAATTGCTCAAGAAATCATTGAGCAATTGAATCTTCAAGAAAATCATTTAGAAAAATGTGAAGTAGCAGGACAGGGATTTATGAATTTCTTTTTAGATAAAACGTATTTAATGAATGTTGTCTTTCAGATTTTGAAAGAAAAAGAACATTATGGAGATGCTCAAATTGGAAAACAAAAGAAAGTCAATATTGAATTTGTTAGTGCAAATCCAACAGGTTATTTGCATATAGGACATTGCCGTGGAGCAGCTTATGGAGATTCATTAGCAAGAATCTATCAAAAAGTTGGATATATTGTTTCCAAAGAACATTATGTAAATGATGCTGGAAATCAAATCCACCATTTAACTGAAAGTATTTATTTAAGATACAAAGAATTATTTGGTATTCCGATTACTCTAGGGGAGGATGATTATCATGGCCAAGAAATCATCAGTATTGCAAAAAGTATTCGAGAAGACGTGGGAGATCGCTATTTAAAAGAGGACGGGTACGATTATTTTCGTCAATACGGTGTAAATTACTTATTAAATGGTCTTAAAAAGGATTTAGAAGATTTTCATGTTTCTTTTGATACATGGTTTAGTGAAAAAAGTTTATATGATAGTGGAGCTGTTCAAAAGACATTGCATTTTTAGAAAGAAAAAGGATATACCTATGAAAGTGATGGAGCATTATGGTTAAAAACAACAGCCTATGGAGATGAAAAAGATCGTGTCCTTGTAAAAAGTGATGGATCTTTAACCTATTTCACTCCTGATATTGCTTATCATGCCAATAAATTAAGTAGAGGATATGATCATTTGATTGATGTACTTGGAGCTGATCATCATGGATATATTCAAAGATTAAAAGCTGCTATTGCCTATGTTGGGGGAAATCCTGATTTAATTGATGTGGAAATATTACAAATGGTTCGTGTGATTCAGGATGGAAAAGAAATTAAAATGAGTAAACGTAGTGGAAAAGCCATTACCATGCGTGATTTAATTGATGAAGTGGGTACAGATGCCCTTCGTTTCCTATTTGTCAGTAAATCCCTTTCTACTCACATGGATTTAGATTTAGACTTAGCTGTAAAACAGTCTAATGAAAATCCAGTATATTACGCACAATACGCCTATGCAAGAATTGCAAGCTTGTTTAGAAGTATTCGCCATTCATATCACGTAGCTACATCATTTACTCATATTGATGTTACAAAATTTAGTCGATTGATACTTGTTTTGTTACAATATCCACAAGTTGTAACAGAAGCAGCAGAAAAACGTATTCCTCATAAAATATGTCAATATGTTTTAAATTTAGCTTCTGCATTACATAGTTATTATAATGATGAAAAAATTCTAACGGATCAAGAAGAAGAAGTTAATGAAAAATTAACGATATTAAAATCAGTTCAAATTGTAATTCAAAATGCATTACAATTAATCGGTGTTGATGTCAAGGAGGAAATGTAAATGAAAAAAAGTCTTTTAAAGTATATGTGGTTATGGGAGTTTATTGCTGCCGCTTTCGTTTTAGTGATGGGAATTGTGTGTGTTGTTGAAAGTAATTTCTTATATACAATTGTTGGTGTAATATTTGTTATTCTAGGAGTTATGAGATTTATTCCCTTAATTAGAACCACGGAAGATAAATTACTTCGTTGGTTTTACGCAATTGAGTTAATCGCAGATATTGTTGCTGGTGCTCTACTTCTTTATTTTGGTATTCATGATAAGGATAATGATTTTCTGAAAAAGAGTATTGGTTATTTTGTAGGTGGAATCATTTATTTGCGTGGTTTTGTTTATTTTTTTGCAACCAGTGTAAGACATGAAAAATATGATTTATTTCAATTCTTTTTACACATTGTTTTATTAACATTAGGTGCTATTATCATCGGTCGTGGTGGCTTCTCATTAAATCAATTAAGTTGGTTCCTATTTGCTATTGCTGTTTTAAGCGCTTTGTTTGTAATTTATCAAGGGTGTCGAGGATATCGCAATTATCGTAATGAGTACTTTGCCCAAAGTAAAACGAAGAAAAAGACAAAGAAAAAAGATGAAACAAAAGAAATGCCTACGAGTGATGAAATTAAAGATCAACAAGAAATTCATACTGATATCATTGTTCCAAATAATGAGAAGAAAGATGAAAACCATACTCAATTAAATGCATAGGAGGTTATATGGATAAAAAATTACAATTGTTAAAAGAGTTGAGTGAATTAAATGGAATTGCTGGCCATGAAGTAGAGGTCAAACATTTCATGGAAAAAGAGTTTTTAAAATCTGTATCCAAAGATTATATTTTTTATGATGGATTGGGCTCCGTCATTGCTAAAGTTGGTGAAACAGGTCCTAAAATTATGATTGCTGGACATATGGATGAAGTTGGAATGATTGTAACAAAAATCACAGATGAAGGTTTCCTAAAATTTCAAACCATAGGTGGATGGTGGAGCCAAGTTATGTTGGCTCAACAGTTCAATGTAACTGCAAGTAATGGAAAAGTTTATCGTGCTATAATGGGTTCCAAACCACCTCACATTTTAACGGCGGAAGAAAGAAAAGTTCCAGCAGATATCGATCAAATGTATTTAGATTTAGGAGCAAGTAGCAAGAAAGAAGTGGAAGACTTAGGTATTTGTATTGGAGATATGGTTACTCCTGCAATTGAATTTCATGAAATGGCTAATGGTGACTTCTTACTTGGAAAAGCATGGGATGATCGTATTGGTTGTGCTGTTGTCTTAGGCGTCTTAGAAGAATTAAAGAAAGTTCATCATGATAATGTTGTATATTGTGCAGGAACCGTCCAAGAAGAAGTTGGTTTGCGTGGAGCAAAAACTGCAGCTAATTTAGTTCAACCGGATATTGCTATTTCATTAGATGTTTCCATCGCAAAAGATGTTCCAGGAACAGATGGTTCTATTAAAATGGGTAAAGGTCCAGATATTTTGATTTATGATGGATCTTTGGTAGGGCATGTTGGCTTGAGAAAAGTGTTTGTTGAAACAGCTGAAGAGGAAAAAATCCCTTACCAATTAGACTATCTTAAATCAGGTGGAACAGATGCAGGTTCTATGCATTTAGCTCATCATGGAGCACCATCCATTGCCCTATGCATTGCAAGTCGTTACATTCATTCACACACTTCCATGATTTCCAAAGCAGATTATGAAAATTGTGTTAAATTAATAGTAAAAGTCATTGAAAAATTAAATCAAGAAAAAGTTAATGAAATCACATATTGTTAAAAACTTTACTAATGAGAATAGACTAAAAAAGGGTGAATTCTATATGAAATCACTCTTTTTTTGAGTCATCTAAGCTATTTTTTTTATCTTTTAAAATTAAAATAACCATTATTATTTAATAAATGAATGAATAATATGTCTTTATATTTCATCAAAGTATCATCAATATTAAAGAATTGACGTAATTTAAAACTTTGAAATACATTAGTGCACTTATTTAATTTTAATTGATTGGTATCGTGATTTCTTATTTCTAATGGTATTTAATATATGTTTGCGTCATGAAGATAGAAGATCATAAACATTGTAGTTTTAAAATCTAAAATAGCAAAGATATAAAGATTATCAGTCAAAGATTGATTTATATGTTTTTCATTAAAACATAAAACTTCTAGAAACACTTTCAAAAGTAGAATTTGATTGTTTTAACTAGTTCATAAATAAGAAATACACTAGGACATTTAACTACAAACAGAAATAGAAGGAATAAAAAATTATCAATAGGATTTTTGAAGCTGTGGAAAAATCAGTAAAATTTTTAACAGCACCTAAAAGGATACATTCTTTCATAGGAAGGATATGAAATGTCCTTTTTTCTTTTCGAAAACTTCCCTGAATAAAAAAACAATACGATATTGCTTTTTCTTAAAAAATGTTGTATAATTTATTAATGCAAAGTAATAAAATGAAGAATTATGGTGAAGAAAATGAGTATTAAAGAAAAAGTATTAGAAGTAAAAAAATCTTTAGAAGGATATGATAATGTAAGAATCGTCGCTGCAACGAAATATTTAGATGTTGCTCAAACAAGAGAACTTGTCGAGGCGGGAATTCATGAATTAGGTGAAAATCGTACGGACATGTTCCTTGAAAAATATGAAGCATTAAAGGATTTAGATATTCGTTGGCATTTTTTTGGAGTTGTTCAGTCTAGAAAAGTCAAAGACATTGCCAATAAAATTGTTTGTCTGCATTCATTAGATAAACTTTCCCTAGCAATGGAATTTGAAAAAAGATTAGAAAATACGTTAGATTGTTTTGTCCAAATTAATATATCAGAAGAACCCAATAAACAAGGTATTCCAATTACTAGAGTAAAACCTTTTATCAAGAGCTTATCAAAATGTAAGAAGATACGTGTTATCGGATTAATGTGTATTGCCAAATTAACTTGTGATACAGAAATCTTAGAAAAATCCTTTGAAAAGATGAAAAAAGCAAAAGAAGAAATTGAAGCAATGAATTTAGATTATGCACCATGTCATGAACTTTCTATGGGAATGAGTAATGATTACCTAATTGCTGTAAAATATGGTGCAACCTATGTTCGACTAGGAAGAATATTTTTACATTAAGGAGTAATATATGGGAATCTTTTCTAAAAAAAATAAAAAGAATCAGCCGACGGATTTTAATCGTGGTAAGGGTTTAATGACATCATTTGATAAAATGGTCTATTTTGTGATGGAAGAAAGATCTAACGAAGAAATGTTTCGTCTTTGTGACACTATATTAGCAAGTAAACCCGTACTCGCAAACTTTGATAAATTGACAGCTGAAGATTGTAACTATATGCTTGCTTTTATTTCAGGTGTGATTTATACTTGTGATGGAGAAACCATTCGCTTAGGAGATCGTTTATTTTTATTTGCTCGTAAAGAAGAATATGAAGATGGCTCATTACGTCAATATGTGGAGGATATTCAATAATGAGTTTATTCATTTTTGTTTTGTATATTCTATTTCAAATCTATTCAGGATTAATTTTCTTAGATATTTTGTTTTCATGGATTCCTAATATCTATAATTTTCGGATATGTCGATGGATTCATACCATCGCAGGATGGTATATGGAACCTTTCCATGGAATCATAACCATCTCTATTCTTGATTTTACACCGATTCTAGGAATATTCTTGTATGAAGGGATTGTGGAAGGCGCTTTTTTGCTTTTAGAATCCATTTATGCTTGAAACTATTTTAAAAGATATTAAAAAAGGGAATTATTTAACAAAGTTTTTAACATTAGAAGAACAAAAACAACTAAAAGAGATGCATCTTTTTCTTTCTTTTTCTTGTGAGCAGTTAGAAAGAAAGAGAGCTTATATTGCTTCTAATGATGAAAGAACAATCCATGATTATCATATCTCTTTATATCGAATTGATTATTCTAAAAAATATTATACCCTAAATCATCGAGACGTCTTAGGTGCTCTCATGTCATTAGGAATTACAAGAGAAAGCATAGGAGATATTCTTTGCTTAGATAATCAAGAAATTTATATTATTGTTGCAAGCGAAATTGAAAAATATATTTCTCTTAATTTAACAACCATTAAAAATGCTATGGTTTCTTTAGAAAAGTGTTCATTAGAATTATTAAATCAACTCCAGGTAACCAATGAAATTGAAGATGAAATGATTGTATCTAGTTTAAGATTAGATGTTATCGTAAGTGAATGTATGCATTTATCTAGAGAAAAAGCAAAACAATATATTGTAATGAAAAATGTTAAAGTGAATGGAATGATAGAAACTCGTCCAGATCGAAATATTGAAATGGATGATTTACTTTCTATTCATCGTTATGGACGACTTGTTTTAAAAGAAGTTGTCAAAAAAACCAAAAAAGATAAGTATGTGATTCGTGTGACTCACACAAAGTAGGAGTGAAAAAATGGCAAAAGATTATAAAAACACATTGCTCATGATGAATACAGAGTTCAGTATGAAAGCAAATCTTCCTTTGAAAGAACCAGATATCTTAAGAAAATGGGAAGAAATGGACTTATATGAAAAAGTGTTAGAAAAAAATAGAGATCATACCCCTTTCGTTTTACATGATGGACCTCCATATGCTAATGGAAGTATTCATGTTGGACATGCAATGAATAAAGTCTTAAAAGATTTTGTCATTCGTTATAAAACGATGTCGGGATATTATTCTCCATATATTCCCGGATGGGATACGCATGGTTTACCAATTGAAACAGCTCTAGTTAAAAAGGAAAAAGTAAACCGCAAATCGATGGATGTTGCTGATTTTAGAGATTTATGTTACCAATATGCTTTAAAACAAGTATCCATTCAAAAAGAACAATTTAAACGTTTGGGCGTATTAGGAGATTGGAAGCACCCATATTTAACCTTAGATAAAGAATTTGAAGCTGAACAAATTAAAGTATTTGCGAAAATGGCAAAGGACGGCTACATTTATAAAGGGTTAAAACCTGTATATTGGTCTCCATCGAGTGAATCAGCTCTAGCAGAAGCTGAAATTGAATACTATGATGTAAAAGCAACTACCATTTATTTAGCTTTCCATGTTG
>CANQVW010000043.1 GCA_947627395.1 uncultured Bacilli bacterium
AACATTTTCGAGTAATTCTTTTTGATTTAATTCTTTTATATTCATAAATATGTACCCCAAAACAACATCATATATATTGTAAAGAGATTATACCACAAATCGACAAAAAAGTCTATCTTTCTACATATGAAAACGATTACAGAATAGATGGGAAATTTTCCCTAAAAATTTGTTATAGTCTTTTCCAAAAAAGACTTTTTGTTTGATGAAAAATCTCTCATCCTATGTTAATAGGATGAGAGATTTTTCCGGTTTTTATCAACTATTGATCTAAAACAGAATCTGAAAAGTCTTGTGCTTCTTTACTACATTTCTTTTCAATCACATTCCATTCTGGTTTTCTACTAGTTAAATCATGACAATCAGAACCAAAAACTATAGGATACCCATTTTTAATCAATCCCTTCACAAACTTTTTTTCTTTTTTACTGCTAAAAGCATCATGATTTACTTGAAAATATGCTTCAGTTCGTAATATTTCTTGAAGTTGTGGCGGTGTATAGAAATTCACATAGCGATGCACATGGGCTAAAATAACTTTTAGATGATACATCATGGAAATGTTTCTAACTTCTGCTAGTATTTGAGGTTCATAACTTCTGTAGGGAAGTTCTAATAAAATGTATTTAGTTCCTTGTATGGCTAGTTCTTCTATATGAGGTAGTTCTGATATTTCATGTTCAATAGCAACTTCTGCACCAAGTAAAATTTTAATGGGAGAAATGCTTTCTATGCTTTGATAGGCCTTTTCTCTTTTGATTAAAAACTCTCGAACAGAAATTTCACGATGTGCGTAAAAGTGAGGAGTTGCAACAACTCTTTCTACTCCTTGATCTTTAAGCAAGTTCAACATTTCAATAGACATTTCTTCATCTTTGGCTCCATCATCTATTCCTGGCAAAATGTGACTATGATAATCTGTCTTCATAATCTTTTATTTATTTTCTGTTTCACGAGCATTTGTTCTGTATTGTTTATAATAACCCTTACCATATCTTGCGTAATATCCGGTGTCATGTTCATGGTTAACATTATTTAAGATAAATCCTAATACACGTAATTGACATAACTCAATCTTCTTTAATGCTTCATCAACATCTGTTGTACTTGTTTTTCTATGAGATACAACAATAACAATACCAGATACAACCTTAGCTAATTCCATTGCATCTGTCACCGTATTCACTGGTGGCGTATCTATGATAATGGTATCATATACAGAAGACAACTCCTTCAAAATATTTCTCATTTGTTCGGAGCCAAGTAATTCAGATGGATTTGGTGGAATTGGTCCAGAGGTCATGACATCTAAGTTTTCAACAACATTCTTTTGAATACAATCTTCTAATTTTTCTTGCTTAGAAATTACTGATGAAAGGCCTTTTTTATTCAAAATTTCAAAAATGAAATCTTGCCTATTCTTTCTTAAATCACCATCGATTAGTAAAACCTTCTTACCACTTTGCGCAAGAGCAATAGCCATATTACAAGATACTGTTGATTTTCCTTCATTTGGATTTGGGCTTGATACAACAATAATCTTTTCTTGTGCTGTTGATAAAGCAAAGGTAACATTTGTACGAATGGATTTATAACTTTCAATAATATCAAATGGAACATTTTTATCTGTTAATTTTATTTTTTGAGTATCTAAGTCAATTTTTTTCTTGTCATAATTCAATTTTGAAACTTCACCTAAAATTGGTTTTTTGTATCTTTCTTCAAGATCCGACGCTCTCTTAATAGAGTTGTCAAGGAAATTAATTGCAAGGATAACTAAAACAACAATCACTAAAGCAGCAAAGGCACCAATAATAGAATTTTTTATCACACTCGGTGATACTGGGTTTTCATATATTTTCGCTTCAGCAATTTTATTGATTGTACCAATACCAATAGCTTCTTCAACTTTTTCAGGAGCTATTTCAGCTAAAGCATTGCAAACAGCTGCAGATAATTTAGCATTCTTTGTTGTAACAGTTACAACCATAGCTGATGTATCATCTACTGTTTTAATAGAAATACTTTTGCGTAAAGAAGCTGTTGAAATTGTATCTGTTGTTCCAGCAACAACTCCATAATTTTCACGCAATAAATCCAAAGTAATACCATACTTTTCAACATAACTAGATTTTTGTACTTCAATAAGTAATGCATCCATAACAGCATCGTCAAGCATAACTTCACGATATGTGTTAACAAGTTGTTTCGAATTGGAAATACTTCCATCATTGTTATCCTCTGATATATCTTTATAACTTTGAACATACATTGTAATGTGAGAAGAATATTTAGGTGAAATCATAAACTTCGAAATAGAAAAAGCAACAATACCACCCAAGAACGTTACCAGGATAATTAACCATATTTTGGATAATAACATTGAAATGATATCTTTAATACTGTATGAATTATTCATAATCAACCTCCGTTTTTAATTCATTTCATTTCATTATCTATATTTTGTCTTAATCTGACTTTTTCTACTCAAAGCACGGTTATAACTAAAAACAAAATTTCGACACGATGTGTATATTGTAACACATAGAAATGGGGTTGTCAAACTATTTTTGCCTTTTTTTAATTTTTAGGTTTAAAAATAAAGTTATAGTCAGACAAAATAATTTTGTATGCATGTAAAATACGACGGATTTCATATTTTTCTTGAATTATCAATTCATTTATTCAATATTGACTAACTCTATCTTTTCTATTTGCAAATTTTTTTGACGATCTTTATGTTTTGCTATTATCTATTTGAATCTATTGTTTAATAAAAAATTTTTTAAATGTTAATTTTCTTCCCGCATGAAAAAAACATGCAACATCTATACTTATTATTTACTATTATTTAAATTTTACTATCTTTAATTGCGTTTTCATATTTACAATTTTCTTTGAAAAATACAGATCAATAAACACCCTGCATATAACATTTCCCTAACAGTAAAACAATCCAGCTTTTATTTTTTAATGATATGATGTGCTACGCATGAGTTTTGACCCTTTGCTTTAAAAAAGGGTTTTTGCTTTTTATGTACTTCTTATGATAGTGCACAAAAAAAGATGTCTATTTTTCAAGACATCTCATCCTACATGCTTAAAATAATCTGTTGTTTATTAAGCAAATATTTCCAATTATAAAAAACTAAAGGAGTACCTAAAAGTACTCCTTAATATGTCTTTTATGCAATAAATTCAATAATTGCCATGGGTGCAGCATCTCCTCTACGAGGACCTGTTTTTAATACTCTTGTGTATCCACCATTGCGATCAGCAAATTTTGGGGCAATTTCTGAAAATAGTTTTTGGATTGCATATTGTTCTTTAACAACTACACCTTCTTCATTGGTTTCTGTAGCCATTTCAAAACGAACTAATTTTGCGGCTTGTCTTCTGGCAGCTAAATCACCTTTTTTACCAAGAGTAACCATTTTATCAGCTAACCTTTGTAATTCTTTAGCCTTTAAAAGGGTAGTTTCAATGCGTCCATTAATAATCAAATCTGTAATTAAATCACGCATCAAGGCTTTACGTTGTGCAGAATTACGTCCCAATTTACGATATGCCATTTTGATTTCCTCCTTCTATTCATCGTCTGAACCAAGGATAGCACTTAAATCTTCATCAGATTCAATTATGTTATCATCATGTTCATCATCATCGTCATCAAAATCATGATAATCATTGTCATAAGTGTGTTTTAAATCTAAGCCAATTTCATGTAATTTTTGAATGACTTCTTTTAAAGATTTGCGTCCTAAATTTCTGACTCTCATCATTTCTTCTTCGCTCTTTTGGGCAAGTTCTCCAACAGTGTTGATGCCTGCTCTCTTCAAACAGTTGTAAGAGCGAACGGACAAGTCTAAATCTTCTATTTTCTTTTCTAATTTCTTGTTTTGAATTTTTTCTTCTGGTTCATACATATAATTTTGATCTGAGACAATTTCATTCAATGCACTGATAACAGTGAAATGATCAATCAAAAATTTTGAAGCTAAACTGATTGCATCAGCAGGTTTAATACTGCGATTTGTCCATACTTCAAGTGTCAATTTGTCAAAATCAACGTTGTCACCAACTCTTGTTTTTTCAACCTCATATACACATTTTGTAATTGGTGTATAAATGGAATCAATTGCAATTCTATCAATAACGTTATTTCCAGATTTTTCTTTACAGAAAATTTTGTTTTCATCTGCACTTACATACCCTACACCTCTACGTGCATAGAAACGTGCTTTAAATTTTCCACCTTCAGCTAGAGTTGCAATAATTTGATCTTTATTAACTACTGTTACTTCACTACTGACTTGTAAGTCACCTGCTGTGACAACTCCTGGTCCTTCAGCAATAACAGTCAATTCATATAATTCATCAGGAGTTTGAGGCATCGCTTTGAATAATTCTTCTTCACTTATGGAAAGTACAACATTCTTTAAGTTTAGAATAATTTCTGTAACATCTTCAACAACACCAGGCATTGCCATAAATTCATGTTGTACACCCTCAATTTCCATAGCAACAATAGCAACACCAGGCATAGAGGATAATAATACTCTTCTTAAAGCATTACCAATAGTAATTCCATAGCCTCTTTCTAATGGTGTAATAATAAACTTTCCATAGTTATCCCCTTCAACAGGTTCAACTATTGTTTGAGGTTTAATAAATTCAAATTTTCTCATTTGAGCCCTCCCTTGTACAAATTATCCACGAGGTTTCTTTGGTGGACGACATCCATTGTGAGGAACTGGCGTTACATCTTGAATAGATGTAATTTCAAGTCCTGCAACTTGTAAAGAACGAATGGCTGCTTCACGTCCTGGTCCTGGACCACGGACTTCAACTTCAACTTTAACCATTCCACAATCTAAAGCTGCTTTTGCAGCGGCTTCACTTGCCATTTGGGCAGCAAATGGAGTAGATTTTTTACTTCCTTTAAATCCTAATACTCCTGCACTTGACCATGAAACTGCATTACCAGCTGTGTCACAAATGGTAACAATTGTGTTGTTGAAAGTAGAATGAATATGTGCAACACCATTTGGTATATTCTTTTTAACTTTACGCTTTTTAACTACACGTGCCATGATTCATCCCCTCCTACTTCTTCTTATTCGCAACTGTCTTTGATGGACCTTTACGAGTACGAGCATTACATCTTGTATTTTGTCCTCTTACAGGTAATCCACGACGATGACGAGTTCCTCTATAACTTCCAATTTCCATTAAACGTTTAATGTTCATTGCAACTTCACGACGTAAGTCACCTTCTACTTTGTATTTAGCAGCTTCACGACGTATGTTGGTTAATTCTTCTTCTGATAAATCTTTAACGCGTTTGTCTTCACTGACACCAGCGTTTTTTAATATTTCTTGTGCGGTTGGTTTTCCAATGCCATAGATGTAAGTTAATGAAATAACTACACGCTTGTCACGTGGAATATCAACACCAGATATACGTGCCATTTATTTCCTCCTCATTATCCTTGTTTTTGCTTGTGTTTTGGATTTTTACAAATAACCATAACTTTGCCATGGCGTTTGATCACTTTACATTGATCGCAAATTGGTTTTACCGATGGTCTAACCTTCATTATTTATTTCCTCCTTTAATTACTTATGACGATAAGTAATACGGCCACGTGTTAAATCATATGGTGATAGTTCAACAGTGACTTTATCCCCTGGTAAAATAGTAATGAAATTCATTCGGATTTTACCAGAAACGTGTGCCATGATTTGATGCCCATTATCTAATAATACACGAAACTGTGCATTTGGTAGGGCCTCTTTCACTGTTCCTTTTAATTCAATAACATCACTTTTCGACATTTGTTTCTCCCTCCTCTAATGTTAGAATTTCACATCCATCTTCTGTAATTACAATCGTATTTTCATAGTGTGCACTATCGCTTCCATCTACAGTTACTGTTGTCCAACCATCGCCTAATATTTTGACTTGTGGTTTTCCAATTGTCACCATAGGTTCAATTGCAAGGGTCATTCCCACTTTTAATAGTGGTCCAGTTCCTTCAACTCCATAATTTGGAATGGCCGGATCTTCATGTAAATTACTTCCTACACCATGTCCTGTAAAATCACGAACAATACCATATCCATGCATTTTAACATACGATTCGATAGCATGCGAAATATCTGACAAATGATGATTTGGTTTAGCAAATGCAATTCCTTTGTAAAATGATTCTCGTGTAACGCGAATTAAATCTTCTTTTTCTTTACTAATTTTTCCTACTGCGTGAGTTCTAGCACTATCTCCATGGTATCCTTTATAACAAGCACCAATATCGATAGATATAATATCACCATGTTTTAATATCATGTTCTTCTTAGGAATACCATGTATCACTACATGGTTAATGGAAGCACAAATAGATGCTGGAAATCCTCCATATCCTTTGAAAGAGGGTAGTGCTCCATTTTCCCGAATCACATTTTCCGCAATCCGATCTAGTTCAAATGTAGAGATGCCAGGAACAATAGCTTCAGCAACTTTTTGGTGAGCTAAAGCTGTTATTCTTCCGGCTTCTCTCATTAATTCTATTTCACGGTTACTTTTAATAACAATCATTCATTTCCTCCTAGGAGCATTTGAATGTTTTTAAAAATTTCTTGAATATCGCCAATACCATTGACGCTTTTTACTAAATGTAAGTTTTCGTAATATTCTAACAAAGGTTTAGTTTGTGATGCATATACCTTTAGACGATTTACAACAGTTTCTTCTGTGTCGTCTTTTCTTTGAATTAAACTTCCACCACAAACATCACAAATTCCTTCTTGCTTAGGCTGTTGATTACGGATATGGTATCCAGCACCACAATTGATACATACTCTTCTTCCAACGATACGATCGACTAAAACGGATTCATCGACAGCAATATTAACAACTGCATCTAATTTCATCTTTAAATTATGTAAGATTTCATCTAATGCCTTTGCTTGTGGAATCGTTCTTGGAAAACCATCTAATAAGAAACCATTTTTGCAGTCTGGTTTAGATAGTCTTTCTTCAACAAGTCCAATGGTAACACTATCGGGAACCAAAGCACCTTTTTCAATGTAAGATTTCGCTTCTAATCCTAAATCTGTTTCTTCTTTAATTGCTTCACGAAACATATCGCCTGTTGAAATGTGAGGAATATGATAATACTCTTTAATATACGCTGCTTGTGTTCCTTTACCTGCACCAGGAGGCCCCATAATGATGAGTTTCATTGATTTTACCTCCTAGTCCATAAATCCACGATATTGCTTTTCTTGTTTGGTTTGTTTTAATTGTTTCCATGTTTCAATAGCAACACCAACGACAATGATTAATCCTGTTCCACCAATTTGGGCAGAAGATGGAAGATCAAATAGTGCTGACATCACAATTGGAAGGATGGCAACAATTGACAAGTAAGTAGCACCTACCATGGTGATTTTAAATAGAACTCTTGAGATATAACCTGCTGTTTCTTCTCCTGGACGAACAGCGGGAACATAGGCATTTTGTTTTTGTAAATTATCAGCCATTTTTGTTGGATCCATTTGTAAGAATGAATAGAAAAATGAGAAGATAAAGATTAATAAAATATAGACAACAAATCCAATAATATTAATGGTAACATTTCCATTATGATTAGAAGTTGTTGAAAAGATTTGATTTAACCAATATCCTGCACCACTATCTGTATTTAACTTTAACAGGGAAATCGCTGTTGTTGGTAAACTCATTAAGGTGGATGCAAAGATGACTGGGATAACAGATGCTGAATTTAATTTAATTGGGATATTGCTATCTCCTTTACCTCTAAATGCAGCTGCTGCTGGTCTATTGGCATATTGGATAGGAATCTTTCTTTCTGCTCCTTCCATAAATACAATAAACACAATAATGGCAATTAAAAGTAAAATAACAACAATGAAGACTAAAATATTTCTTGTTTCTTCTGTTGTAATTAATTGTGAAATTAAATCGGTAAACATCTGAGGGAAAGTTGCTAAAATACCAGCAACGATTAAAATAGAAGTACCATTTCCTACACCGTGGGCTGTAATTAATTCCGCAAGCCATAAAGTAAATGCGGTACCCGCTGTAGCAACAATGGCTAAATAAACAAATAAAAATGGAGATTGACTGGATGCAAAGTCATTTGCAACAAAATATACTTCGTTGTAATTGATTTTAATTCCAATAGCTAATGCTAAAGATTGCACAAAAGCAAGGCCTAAAGCAACATATCTTGTCAATTGATTTAATTTTTGTCTACCTTCTGGTCCTTCTTCCGACCATTCTTTTAACTTCGGTACAATATCCATTTCCAATAATTGGATAACAATGGATGATGTGATATATGGACTTACACCAAGGCATAAAATAGAGAAATTACTTAATGCTCCTCCACTGAATACATCTAAGAATCCAAAATCAATGGCACTTGTTGCAGAATTATGAATCACATCATAATCAACAAATGGCATGGTAATGAATGCACCTAGACGAAATATCAATAGTAAAGCAGCCGTTATTAAAATCATGATGACAATCTTTTTTGTATTTGAAGAAGCTTTTTTCTCCATTTTAAATCACCTCGATTGTTCCACCAGCTGCCTTAATGGCCTCTTCTGCAGATTTAGAAAATTTGTTTGCTTTAACAGTTAAGGCAACTTCTAATTTTCCATTTCCTAAAACCTTAAGACCGTTATATACCTTCTTTACTAAATTCTTTTCTTGAAGTTTTTCTAAAGTTACCTCTGTGTTCGCTGCAAATTGATTTAAGTCAACGATATTTACGATAGCGTATTCCTTACGATTTACGTTCGTAAATCCTCTCTTAGGAAGACGTTTGAACAATGGAGTTTGGCCTCCTTCAAATCCAGGACGTACTCCACCACCGCTTCTAGCATTTTGCCCTTTATGTCCGCGGCCAGCAGTCTTTCCAGTACCAGATCCTGTACCACGACCAACTCTTTTTCTTACGTGTCTTGCACCCTCTACTGGTTTTAACTCATGTAAATTCATGTGACACCTCCTATTCTACAACTTCTATTAAATGTTTTACTGTTTCAATCATTCCACGGATAGCTTCATTATCCGCTTTCACAACCACTTGATTGATCTTAGTTAAGCCCAAAGCTTTTAAAGTTTTTGCTTGGTTGGGTCTACGTCCATAAGCACTTTTTACTAATTTAATGGTAATTGTTTTTTCAGCCATAATCCTAACCTACAATTTCTTCAGCTTTCTTTCCACGAATTGCTGCTACTTGTTCTACAGTTCTCAATGTAGCTAAACCTTTCATTGTTGCACGAACAATGTTAATAGGGGTGCTTGAACCTAATGATTTAGATACAATATTAGAAATTCCTGCAAGTTCAACAACAGCACGGACAGGACCACCAGCAATGACACCAGTTCCATCTGGTGCTGGTCTTAAGAATACTCTTCCTGCTCCATAAATTCCTGTAATTTCATGAGGAATGGTTGTATCAATGATAGGAACATTGATTAAATTCTTTTTAGCGTCTTCAACGGCTTTTTTGATTGCATCTGGAACTTCTAGTGCTTTTCCAGTTCCTAAGCCAACGCGTCCTTTTTTATCTCCAACAACAACAACTGCACTAAAACGATATCGTCTACCACCTTTAACAACTTTTGTAATGTGGTTTATACTAACAACACGTTCCTCAAATATCTTTTCAGCAACAACTGGAGTCTCTTTTTTGGATTGTTTCTTTTCATTTTTTTGACTCATGTTTTACCTCCTTAGAATTTCAAGCCAGCTTCACGAGCAGCATCTGCTAACGCTTTAATTCTTCCATGATATAAGTAACCACCACGGTCAAAAACGATAGTTTCAATATTTTTTTCTTGTGCTCTTTTAGCTACCAATGCACCAACTTGTTTTGCAGCTTCAACGTTGGAGCCATTTGCTAATTTTAATTCTTTATCAATACTGGATGCACTTACAAGTGTCACTCCTTTAACATCATCTATCACTTGTGCATAAATATGAGTGTTAGATTTGAAGACTGCAAGACGTGGCACACTTGCTGTTCCACTTATATTTTTACGAATACGTAAGTGACGCACTTTTCTAGTTTCATTACGAGATTTTTTAGTAACCATTTTCTTACGTTTTCCTCCTACTTAGCTTTCTTTCCTTCCTTACGACGAACAACTTCATCCTTATAACGGATTCCTTTGCCTTTGTAAGGTTCAGGTTTACGAACTTCTCTAACTTCAGCTGCAAATTGACCTACTTTTTGTTTATCAATACCACTAATCACAATTTCAGTTTGAGATGGGCATTGAACAGTCAATCCTTCTGGAATTGCAAGTTCAACTAAATGTGAATATCCAGCAGCAATAACAATTGCTTTTCCTTTTAAAGATGCACGATATCCAACACCTTCGATTGTTAAAACTTTTGAAAAACCATTGGTAACCCCTTCAACCATATTATGTAAAATGGCTCTCGTTGTTCCATGGATTCTTTTATCTTCAATAGAATCGCTTGGTCTTGTTACTTTTACAGAAGTACCCTCAACTTCAATGGTCATTTTAGGATTAAATGTGAAAGAGATTTCTCCTTTAGGTCCTTTTGCAGTAACATGATTATTTTCGTCTATAGCAAGTGACACACCAGCTTGTAATGGAATGATTTTATTACCAATACGTGACATTATTTTACCTCCTATAAACTACCAAATGTAAGCAATAACTTCCCCGCCAAAATGTTTTTGACGAGCTTCTCTATCAGTCATTACACCATTTGAAGTTGAAACAACAGCTACTCCTAAACCATTTAATACTTTAGGCATTTCTGTTGATTTAGCATAAACACGAAGTCCTGGTTTAGAAATACGTGTTATACCTTTAATTACTCTTTCTTTTGTTTCTGTATATTTTAATGTTACTTTGATTGCACCTTGTTTTCCATCTTCGATGAATTCAGCGTCCTCAATATAACCTTCATTTTTAATTACATTTAAAATTTCTAATTTAATTTTTGATGCTGGTATCATTACAGTTGCATGCTTCATTTGATTGGCATTGCGAATACGTGTAAGCATATCAGCAATTGGATCAGTCATTCCCATAATGTCCTCCTTTCTACCAACTAGCTTTTGTAACACCAGGGATTTGTCCCTTGTGTGCTAACTCTCTAAAGCATAGACGGCATAGTTTGAACTTACGATATACTGCATGAGG
>CANQVW010000044.1 GCA_947627395.1 uncultured Bacilli bacterium
GCACTCCGAGGAACTAGATCCTAAGTCTAGCGCGTCTGCCAGTTCCGCCACGCCCGCATACTCACATTGCTTAGTTATTATACAACATTTATAAATAAATTGCAATAGTTTTTTCAAAATTATTAAAGAAAAGAGAGGTATAGACCCTCTCTTTTAGATAACTACTCATTGTCTGAATTGTTTTTAGCTACTGATGCTGCCTGAGCTACTGATGCTGCTTGAGCTGCTGCTTGAGCTGCTTGAGCTGCTGCTTTTGCTGCTTCTACTGCTGCTCTTGTAATTTCAGTATTACTTGTATCCGGTTGTTCGACTGGTTTATCTTCATTCTTTACAGCTGGTTTAACCGGTTTTTTTGCAGCTTCTTTTTCTTTCTCTTTTGCTTTTTGTGCAGCTAGTCTTTCTTTTTCTTTTTCTTTTGCTTTTTGTGCAGCTAGTCTTTCTTTTTCTTTCTCTTTTGCTTTTTGTGCAGCTAGTCTTTCTTTTTCCTTCTCTTTAGCTTTTTGTGCAGCTAATCTTTCTTTTTCAGCTTGTCGTTGAGCCTCTTCTAAAGCTAAGTAATCATATGAAGTTTGAATTAATGTTTTTAATTCTTCTTCTGTAAATTCACCTCTATTAATTAATCTAAACCATTGATCTCCTTTAGGAGCTTTAGCCTTAATAATTAAAGATGGATGTGAAGTTAATAACTTACCAACTTTTTCAACTTCATATTGGAAGAAAATACGATAATCATTATTAGTTGATAGAGCAACCAAGAATAATTTTTTTCCTTTGAATAGTCTAAAGTTGTTACCTTTTTCATTAACTGCTTTATGAACGCCTTCTAATTCTTTTTCAGCATATTCAATTAATGATGTTAATGATGGATTAATAATTTTAGGTTCTTTAACAACTTTTGGTTTTGCTTCAGCAACCGCTGGTTCAACTGTTTTTTCAACCTCAACAATCTTTTCGACTGGTACTTCAACAATCTTCTCAACTGGCACTTCAACAATCTTCTCAACCGGTACTTCAACAATCTTCTCAACAACTTTTTCAACAGTAACCACTTCATTATCAGTTGCAAGTGGATATCCTTTTTCATTTAGTTGGTTTTTAGAAAAGTTGTACATACCAAAATATGCATCTACAAGAGCAACACCTTTGCATCCTGTCTTTTCATTTTCTTCATTTACAGATTCGGCTGGAATGCATGTTCCACGATGTTCTTCATAATATTCTTCATATTTTTTCACAACAACATCTAATGCTTCAATTTCAGCACGTTTATTTTGTTCATCTAATGAGAATGATTGATTACTATCTGCAACAACAAGGAATATATCTTCAGCCCAATAGTTCTTCAAAATACTTAACGCATATAACAACAAAACTGCGATTAGTATGATAATAGCAAAGAATGTATATTTAGCTGGTACGTATTGATTCTTAGTAGTTGTAAATAAACCTTTAAACTTATTTAACGCCAAAATACCAATCACTTCTACTACTACTAAGGCAACAAGTAAAGCAACACATAACAATGTATTCTTATTCTTGGAAAGTTTTTCTTGCCATGCATAGTAATAACCAAAAAATACTAGAAAAGCAGCACCTAGAATAACCGCAATAACTCCACAAGCAGTTCCTGTGCCCCCCATTCCTTTTGTTGCAAAGCAAACCGTTGCAACATAAGTCATGAGACCAACCATAAATGCTATCATTGGGTAAAACTCCATTCTAGCAACAGCTGTAGATACATCCGCACGACCATTATACTGTTCTCTCTTCATTTTTGAAGGATAAATGCATAACACGAATGCAATGATTGGGCATAGACCTAACTTCATACTCATATCCACTATTTCCCATTTAGCTGTTGTACTACCTCTTTCAATGCCCAAATGTCTTGCAATGAATTCTAGTGGTAACAATAAGAAAACGGCCATTAATGAGGAAACAATGCCGATAAAAAACATGTAATTTCTTTCTTTTTTTGTTAACATAACAATTCCTCCCCGTAGAAAATTCACATTTTCTAAGCCTAGTATATCACACTTTGAAAATATTTTCAAGCAATTTACAATAATATGTAAATTATTTTCATAAAAGGAAATATTTACCTAGTTTTTGTAAAAGAAAAAAACATCAATTTGAGCCTTTTTTGCTTGCATAATTTGATACTTTCTAGGAATTTTATACAATTTTCCATCTTTTACAAATCTTGCTCCTGTTTGTTTAAAGTGAAATGAAACATGATGCTGAATGCATGCATCTCGAATTTCTAATACCCATTGATAATCACAAATCCTTGCATTTCTTCCTGACTCTCCACCTACAGTTACTTCTTCAAGGGAAGGGAATAAAAAGGGAAGCAAATCTATTCTTTCTAGAATAGGCTCACAAATCAGTTGTTTATGTTGAATAGGTAAAGAAAGAAAAAAAGGCACTCTTTCTTCTGCTCTTTTTTGATTTTCCACGGTACAACAAATCGTTACATGTTTATATCCCTCTTTCCAATCCTCTGGTAAGGAAGTATAAAAACGATGAATTCTTTTGGTAACAATAAAAAAAGAACAATCATTTCTTTCACGTATTATTTTCCAAGTTTCTTTTCTCCATTCATCCGCTTCTTCTAAAAAGAAATCTGATGTAAAACAAGTAAAAAATAATGTATTAGATGGATATTTATAATTCCCCTGTTTATCTTTCTTAATCGGTAAATCAAAAGCTTTTGTTTTATAAATTCTTGATGTATCTAATTCATATTGTTCATCTCTTCGATAAACATAACAATGCATGCATCCTTCTGAATATTTATGACAACCATGCCACGGATTCCAAAGAACTTCCATTTGATCACCTATATATGCAATCTTTTTTGTAATTCTGATTTACATTCTGGAAAGTGGAATACAAGCATAGTACATAACACTGTAATTGAAATGCAAGCACAAGTTAAACTTGGCCATAGTAATGGAATAAGAGATGTCGTTAAATGCAAGACAATGGGAATAAATCCAAGTAAACTCATGATTAAGAGTCCCATTATGCTATCAACAAAAATATGTTTTTGAATGAATGTTAAAAGTAGAATAGAGCTTAAAACGCCACACCATAAAAGTGGAATAACATAATTTGTTGACCACCAAAATGTATGTTTATTTAAGGCAAATCCTTCAATACATAATAATAAAATTACCATTAACACGGTTTGACTAAATATTCTATTGGATAAAATACCATTTCCTAAAATACAATATTTTGCAAGTACCCAACCAAACAAAATTCCAAGAGCAACAATTAAAGACCAGAAGTTCTCCATTCCATGATGATATGTAATCCAATTTCCAATCATTGAACCAATAAAGCTTAAAATACTAGCTAATATAAAACATTTTTCAATAATGTTTCTTCCTTTTTTAGATTCATTTTTAGGATAAGATTGTCCTACTTCATGAGATGTTACTTCATCTAATACACTATAACATAGTGGACAAGTCACTCTATTTGTGTCTACTTTAATGTGACATGTTGGACATTCTTTCATGATTCTACCTCCAAATCATTAGTATCGACAACAATGGAAAGATGGTCTTCAACCATTTTGTTTACAACTCCTCTAATTAATTTACGATCTATTAATTTAGAAGAAAATGTTAAAACGAAACGATCTTGATAAGTAACTGATGCAACATTGATTGGTGTTTTCTTACAACTTCCTAATGAAAATTCAAAGCGTTGAATAAATTCTTGCATATCCTTAGGTATTTCAATAATTCCTAAATTAGAATAACTAATAGTATTCATATCTTCACCTAATGTTTTATATCCAATTTTCATACATATTTTTTTAATAAATAAAGGTAAAATACGAACAAAGAAATTTCTTTCTAAAGAAACATTAGATACAATTCTTGCTTGCATTTTTTCTTTGGTTAATTCTTCTTTAAAAGTTTCTTTAACCATATTTAAAATATCTTCAAATGTTAAATTGGATTGATTAAAATCACAATGAGTTCTTAAATATAAAACAAAATTACGAACAGACATAGAATCAAAGAATTTTCTAGCATTTACTGGAATAAATAAATTAACACTTTTTGTTCTTTTATGTTTTGGAAGATGATATTGATAAATAGAATATAGTATACATGCTCCAACATATTGTGTGATTGTTGTTTGATATTGATGTGCAACTTGTTTCAATTCATTCACATTCATTTGCAAATGAATTAATCCACACCAATGATTTGAATACATTTTACCCTTTAATCGATATGCTTTTGGTTCTTTTCCATATTTTTGAATAGAACTATCATAATTTCTTAAAAAATCATCTTCTGTTTCTATTGTCAATCTTTCAACAGCATTTGTTTTTATTTCTCCATGATTTTCAATAGTTTTACCTGTTAAAATTAGGTAGTAATAACAAATGGCTTTAAAGAAATCCATTCCCCCAGTTCCATCACTTAATGCATGAAAAATTTCAATAGATAATCTTTTACCATAATAATTCAAAGAAAACATGAATCCATGATTTTCTCTTAATCGTACAGAGTGAAAGATATTCGATTTTTCTTCTTGAATAATTGGTTCATTATAGTTATGTTCAAAGTAATACCAAAATAAACCACGTTTTAATTTAACACAAAAAGTAGGGAATCGTTTTAAAGCTTCTTTTAGTGCTTCTTGTAAATATTGAAATTGAATATTTTCATAGAAAACACAAGATAAACGAAAACTACTTGTATCATGTTTACTATAAATAACAGGAAAAATCTTCGCTGCATTATCTAATTTGTACCAATCTTTAGCCATGTTTTCTCCTTTTTTATCGTGTTTATTATATCACACTTTAAATGATTTTTAAATACTATTTTATCTAGTTTTTAAAATTATATGAATTATATAAAAGTATTTTTAAGTGTCAAACGTATTATGCGAAGAAAAGTGTCAAACGTGTTATGCGAAGAAAGTGTTAAACGTGTTATGCGAAGAAAAGTGTTAAACGTGTTATGCGAAAGTCTTTGCATTTAAAAACTGTAGTTTATAAAAACTACAGCATTGTTAATCTAGTGATAATGTAATGGATATTTTTCCACTAGAAAATATTTCTTTTAGTTCATTGGCTGATCTATTTTGAATTTTACCCAAACGAGTATAACTCCACTGATTAGATCCATAAAACAAAACAATTTGATTTCCATTATATAAAACTACATCTCCATATGAAGTAGTTATATTTTGATTTGATGTAGGTAAATTAAATCCTAATGAGCCTACTTTTTCAAATCCACCATAATCATCTACCATAACCGTTATAGGTAATTTTTTAATGAGTTCTTCTGTTGCTTGATTATGTTCTAAAGTCATGGTTAATTTTGTTTCTTGAATAGTGATGTAGATTTGTTCCACTTTATTTTCCTCCTCTTTTGATGTAATCCACTTTTTAATTTCTTCTTGAAGAGGAGAATAAAATATTTTTCCTTCTCTTATGTGAAGATTTCTAAATTGACTTTGTAGTTCATTCAATGAATAACTAGTGTCATTGGATTGAGAACTACAAAAAGGAAATATTGTTTGATTTTTAAAATCATAACTTTCTAAAAATGTATAAATAATTTTTGGTGTTTGATTTAACCAAATAGGAAATCCTAAATAAATGGTTTCATAATCATTTATATCATTCAATGTATTTTGAATGATAGGTCTACACTTAACATCATTTTGTTCTATCCATATTCTACTAGAAGTTGTGTTAGTAAAATCTTCTTCTTTATACGTTTCTAAAGGAAGTATTTCAAATAAAGTTCCATTTGTTTCTTTTTGAATCATTTGCGCTAATGTTTTTGTATCATCAAAACAAGAAAAATAAGCGATCAATATTTTGTTATTTGTTTCTTTTTTACTGCATCCATAGAAAGAACAAAGTATTAAACATAAAATACATAATAATAGTTTTTTTGTCATATTCTTATGAATCAATGATATTCAATTGGTATTGAATCTTTTCAAAAGAACAAATACTTAATTGATAATCATCCCTTTCGATAGATGTATAATAACTAGATGAATAACTAGAAGAGAAAACTTTATCACGAACTGTTATTTCATTAGGTAGAATACGAAAACCAATACCTAAAAGTTTTACATAACTTTCTTTAATTGTCCATAATCGATAAAATTCATCTTCAGTACAAGGTGTATTTTTACTTTCTTCTTCTGATAAACATTTTTGATAGAAACGAAGAAGTTTTTCTGATGATAAGTGATTTTTCTTTTCTATGTCAATTCCAACATTACTCGATGAAAGAGCAAAACAAAAAACATTTTTACTATGGGAAATACTGACATAAAGAGGAATGTTAGAATTGAGTAATATGGGTTTACCTAATTCATCAAAATCTAACTGAATATTAGGATTGATTTCTTTTAAGATAGATAATAAATGAATATATGTATTCGTTCTTAAATTTTTTTCATTTTCATCTTGTATTCGCTCTATTCTTTTTCTAATAGTTGGATGTTGAATATCCTCTATGTTTCTAGGTTTACTTTTACCAATATAAACTTGAATCATTTTATCCTTTCATTTTTTAAATAGACACCTGCTTTAATGGTCTTTGTATTTATAGTTTACTTTTCGATTGATTATAAGTTTGCACCTTTTATTATATCGTAAATCAAAAATAAAGTAAAGAACTGAGCGAGTTTAAATTGTAATAAATAAAATAAAAAAACAAGTCGTACAAAAGAAAATTCAAACGACTTGCGTATAGCTAGAAAACTAGTAAACTAAATCAAGCAAATTATATTCTAATTAAAATTTGTTATAATGGCGACACGAGTGCCACTCTCATTGTACTCGCACTTGAATTCTATGGAGCATCTGAACACTTAAGTGTTGTGTAAAATTAACTTATTGGAGCAATCACAAATTAAGTTATGCGTGGTTTTAATCGGCTTTATTTTCTAAAAGGCGCGAAGTGTCAATTTGTTCCAACACGCGAAGTTGAAAGCGCGCCATATCGTTTAGGCGTTGCAAACACTCGGTTTGCAGAACACCCTGCTCTATCAAAATGGCATTGTAACTTTCCATGTTAGCAATTACGAGTAATTATTTGATAGTAGCGTAATCCCGAATATTGCTTTTGAGCGTTGGATTTTCCTCTACAAATTTAACCCCCCTATTCTTTTTTGCTCGATTTCAGAGAGGGGAGTGCCGTCAGCATGAGTTAGATCCGTAACACCAATAGGCGTCGCACTTGATCGGCAACTGAATCTTCCCGCAAGTTTCTTTACTTTCCATTCCACAAATTTTCCGCAAAACGCCGCGACCGAACTTTCATTGAAAAATTTTTGTTCTATCGTACCATGTTTTTTTTGCGTATGCGCATATTGAGGAATTAAGTATTTCGATAGGAACGCCTGTTACGTTGGATATTTGCTTCAAAAACACATGATAGAAAATCGGACGATTTACCAAATATTGTACGCCCGAGGTGGTTTCAATACTCATTTACTTTCGCCGCCACGAATAACATCACGACGACTGCTCATTGTCAGGTCCACGAATACATCCGTTTCGAACAGCGTTTGAATCTCATCCTGCAAATCCGCATTCAGATCGTCGTTATAGAGAAGCAAATATCGCTTATTGATCGTTTTCCAAACTCTGGTTATACCACATTTCTTTGTTAAATTCCACAATTTAAAAAGGCGATTAGTCTCTTTAGATTAACCGACGTAATTTTTATTTTTGATTTAACATTACTTCCAAATAACTATTATCAACAACTTTACCAATCAAGTTATTACTTTGTCCATAATTATGAATTTTGTTATATAAACCAAGGAATGTATTTCTAGACCATCTTACTGCTTTACTTTCAAGATGCATAGGGAATAATCTGATATATTCACTAGCAATTTTTTTCACAATTTCTAAATACTCATCTATTAATGTTGCTAAATATTTTTCAACAATCTCATATAGCTTTCTTTCATTCTCTTTAGAAATATAAGGAATAGTTAAAACTAGTTTAGCAGTTTCATTTTTAATAACAAATCCATTCATTATTAAGTCAGCAACAATTTCTTTATTTTTTTGTTCTACACCATTAACAATTTCCATACAAGTACTAATAGCAATATCATTAATAAGTTCTCTTTTACTAATACCATCTATTCCAGTAATTCGTTCTATGATAATATTGCCACCATTAGCTACATTTCCTGTTCTTACGAAACCATACATATGATTTGAATACTAACCTGTTGTATATGAAGCTATATAATTCCAAGCAAATCCATTATATTTTAGTTTTAATGGTCTCCAAGGCATTTTATTAAGCTTGTTGTTTACATAACATATTGAAAGCATTGTATATAAATGAAATAGGTTTTCTTCTTTCATAGTACCTTTATAAATATTTAAATCTTTAGCTTCACTCCAAATATTTCTAAAGGCATTATATATTCTATCTTGAATAGTATTAACATAAGTAAGGAAGTTTTCATCATAGAACTTATCATATTTATCAAACCATATAATAAAGTCTGTTCTATATTTACCTTTCTTTTCTTCAACTAATGCTTCCCTTTTTAATAAATTATTAACACTATCTTCAATATAGTATGCAGGCACACCGCATATTTTTGCTAATTCTTCAACTGTCTATGGTTTTTCATAGCAATTAAATAAAATATTTTGTGACAAATCATCGCTAATGTAAGCATCCAGAAATGGGATATTCTCTCCATCAAAGTTCCCATTTCCATAAATATTAATTTTCATTTTAATTGGTTTTAATACACTTTCTTCCATATTTTCAAACTCCTCTTTAATTTTACTTCTAGCAACTTTTAATCTCCAAGAAATGGTTCCTTCAGGGATATTAACTTTTTCTGAAATTTGTTTTACCAAAAGATTATCATAATAGTGTAATATAGTAGTTTCTCGATATATTGATGATAACATTGCAATATGTTTTCTTAATCTATTGTAAAATTCAATTTTTTCATAATCAATATCATTATCATCTGGATATTCATCCAATACATCACAAGAATATAATGCTTTTTCTTTAGCTTTCTTTCTTCTAAATACTTTTGTTACGTTTCTAGCAATACCGAACAACCAAGGTTCAAATCTACTTCATCTCTTAAATAGGGCAACTCATTTACTACAGTTAAAAGAATCTCTTGAGATAAATCTTGAGCTTCATCATTTGTATAAGTATTATTTAATGCATAACTATATATTCTTTCAATATATTTCTCTAAAATACTTACATCTATTATTTTACCACCTTTCAACTATAAAGTGCATTTTGTAAAGTTTTCATTGGGTGTTTTATAAAATTATTATACTATTTTTTAAAATTTATTTCCACCATTATCTCTTATAGGTTCAAGCCTCATCAAAACTTAAGGTTCTACACTCGTAAGTTAATGGTTCGAGTCCGTGGTCAGTCTCACCTTGTGTTTAAATCTAAATGCTTCATAAATGTATAAAAAAGAAGATATTCTAATCATAATTGACTAAAATACTCTATAAAATTAAAAATTAGCCCTCTTATACAGAAGACTAATAGATTTCAATAAATGGCGGCATGTTGGCATCCGAATTTGAACTATTTCAGTGCCATAAACGCTTTGGTGTGCGAATCCAAATTTAAATGACATTAAAAAGGTAGTTCTATTCCCGGATAACGTTTTTTAGTTTGCTCAATATCATCATCATAGGCAAACAGATTTCCAAAAAGATACGATTTGATAGAGGCATGTAGCGTGTATTCTCTTGGATTGCCATAGCTTGTATATGAACTCGGATAAACGAATTTATGATCGATAAAAAACTGTAAAGCTTTACCGTAGTTGCTTGATAAAACATCGTCTATATTATTCTTGGTTTCCCAATCGATTATATCTTTTATTTGCTGTTCTTTCATCCATCTTGGGTCGAAGTTAGCAACTCTCTCATTTCTAATATAAGCTATGAACAATTTATCTACATCGGTTAATTTCAACTGTCCCCATAAAAGTTTTAGCAGCTCCGAGCTCAGTTTATAATGCTCTTTAATTCGTTCATTTGATTGGTTATCTAGATGCTGAGATACCAACTGCCTGAAAAAGGATATTTCAAATTCAAAATTCCCATTTTGTTGTTTTCCCCAATTTGATTTTTCTAATAAGTTGAAGGCGTTCATTGCATCGATTTCATAAATTTCGGATGTAAGCAACCAATAGTTTAATTCATCATAAGAAACTTGTATTTTTTTCTTTTTTAGTACATAAAACAATACAATCAGTTCGTCGTCAGTTAAATTATTAAAATCCAATTGACATGGTAATTTGATTTCCTCCTGTGGAATTACGCGAGCATCAAAAAGCTCTTTACTCATTTTTATAGTCTTTTTAACGACATCATTTAGTTTAGCCGACGGTAAATTGAGGGAATAATATTTTTTTAGAAAATCATATGCATGCATCCAATCCGATTCCCCGTCCAATCTTCGTATTATATTATTCTTATCAACGAAACCCATCAAATTGTTTTCGTTTATTTCAGGCAGAGCAAACAGTAAAAAAGGTTTGGATGCACAAACATCTAAATACCAAATAATACCTTCCTCATTCAAACAATATGTGCTTTCATAATAATCTTTTGACAAAAGAATAATATTTACGCAGCTATTTTGTAAGTTTGTTTTAACTTCGACATCGATTTTGCGTTGGACATCATTTCCAGGAAGAGATGAACAAAAAATATTTGTGGGGGAAATACCAATATGAACGCAAAAATCTGCGAGTAAATCAGCGAATTTCCGATCGGTATTTCTGTGGCTAATAAATATCATATTTGATTGACAAGACTCAATAATTTGTTTCATAAATTCCTCACAAAAATTATTTCTTATGTTTTTCAAGCAAATGCGAAGTGTCGATTTGTTGGAGTACCCGAAGTTGAGAGCGCGCCATATCGTTGAGACGTTGCAGACGTTCTGATTGTGGAACAATTTGTTCGATTAGAATAGCGTTATAGCTTTCCATGTTGGCGATTACAAGCAGTTGTTCTATCGTGGCATAATCGCGGATATTGCCCTTGAGCGTCGGATTTTCTTTGCGCCACTGAGCGGCAGTCTTTCCAAACAACGCGACGTAGAGTAAATCCGCTTCGTCGGCATAGACATATTTGAGTTGTTCCTCGGTAAGGGTAGGGACGATAT
>CANQVW010000045.1 GCA_947627395.1 uncultured Bacilli bacterium
CAAGAATTGTATCAAAGTATGTTCGACACTTATTAATTACGGCAGCAAGGCGAATGATTTCTGGACGGGTACCCACGATAATCAATAGTTTTAACTTTCCATTATCCTTAAATTTCACATCACTGTAATCGAGTTTTATATTCATTTCCATTATTCTACCACCTCAAAAAATGTATCTGGATGATGTAGATCAAATTGCTCATTTGCCCACATCATTGTGACAAGATTATCTGTTTTAGAAAGATTGATAATATTGTGAGTATATCCAGGAAGTATATGAACTGCTTCAATTTTTTCTCCAGAAACCTCAAAGTTCAGTACTTCGTTTGTACCAATTTTGCGTTCCTGTATCAACCCATGACCGCTAACCACAATAAAGAATTCCCACTTACTGTTATGCCAATGCTGTCCCTTGGTAATACCAGGTTTTAATATATTAACGCTAAATTGACCACATTTCTCTGTTTTTAGAAGTTCAGTAAAACTGCCTCTTGCATCCTTATTCATCTTCAAAGGAAAAGATATTTTTTCTTTTGGAAGATAACTAAGATATGTGCTGTAAAGTTTTTTTGCAAAGCTGTTATTTGGAATTTCTGGCATAACAAGAGTATTTGTCTGTGTCTTAAAATTATTAAGCAAATCCACAATTTCACCAAGTTTAACTTTATATGTAATTGGTACAGCACAGTATTTACCATTATTACAAAGTATGGTGTTGATGCCATCAAAGGTACAATGATGTTCTTTATTTTCAAGAGCATCAATCATTTCAGTAATGAGGTCATCAATATAAAGCAGTTCAAGCTGTATAGCTATGTCATTGACATGTATAGGCAAATCATTTGCAATATTGTTACAAAAAGTTGCAACTACAGAATTGTAATTTGGTTTACACCACTTTCCAAATAAATTTGGAAAACGATAAACAAGTACCTTTACTCCTGTTTCCTTTGCATATGTAAAAAGCAAATCTTCTCCCGCTTTTTTACTACGTCCATAATCGTTGTCATAGCGTCCGATGCAGGTTGCCTGAATGGATGAAGAAATCATGACTGGACAAGTATTACCTACTTTTCTTAAGGTATCAAGGAGTAAACTTGTAAAACTGAAATTATTTTGCATAAATTCTTTCGTATTTTGTGAACGATTAACTCCTGCAAGATGGAAAACAAAATCTGCTTTTGCACAGTATTCATCAAAAAGTACAGGGCTAGTGTCCAGATCGTATTCATAAATTTTGTCAATGGTTAATTCTGGGTGTGTTTTATCCTTACTATCTTTGATATTTTTTAAGGATGCACAAAGGTTTTTCCCTATGAACCCTTTTGCACCTGTTACGAGTATATTCATATTGAAAGCCTCCCTAATATTTTACAATCTTTCGCTACACCAATTGATATTTTCTTTGACAATTTTTGCTGGAACACCAGCAATAACAGAACCGCCTTTTTCGATTGGTTTAGTTACCACTGCACCTGTTCCTATAATACAGTTTTCAGGTATTCTTACACCTTTTGTTATAAGTACTCTGTCTCCTACCCAAACATGATTGTCGATAACAACATTTTTTGCATAATTAATTCTTTTTCCAACTTCATTCAAAACCGAATGTGAATCACCAGTTCGTATTACAATTTCTGAAGAAAATAAACAATTATTTCCAATAGAACATTTTGTAGATTCAGTAACGGCAATATGAATTTTTCCTGCAAAGTTCACATGATCAGCAATTATGATTGCATTGTTGTCATCTTCTATAAAAAAGGAAGCGTTTCTAGCACGACAGTTCTTACCAATTTCAATTGTGTTGTTGTTACCATGAAATATAAATTCGCAATTAATGTATGCTCCATCCCGTAAAATGAGATGGTTTCCTACTCCGTAACTTGTTATTCTACAATGCCATAGGATTGCTCCATCATTTTGAATTTTTATTTTTCCTTTTCGTTTGTTGTTAAACGGAAAGTGGTTAATGAGTTTATATAACTTGAACACAATATTTTCTACTACTTGTTTCATATTTTTATTATCCCTCTCTACTGTGCAAAAAACACAACCTATTATCACATTTCTGCTAATCTTTCTTGTATGTAAGTAAGACTTGCAATTTTTGCCTTTGTTTCTTCAACAGTCAAAAGTTTGCTATTATTTGAATTAAATTCGGATAATGTGTTGCGTTTGGTGTCACCCTTATTAAAATATTTATCGTAATTCAAGCCTCTTTTGTCACAGAGAACACGATAAAAATTTCCCATATCAATGGCATGAGCACATTCCTCATTTGTAAGAAGTGTCTCAAACATTTTTTCTCCATGACGGATGCAAATCACCTTGATGCTTTCCTTCTTTCCTCCGAATAACTCACATACAGCCTCCGCTTGCGTTTGAATAGTACAAGCAGGAGCTTTTTGAACCAGAATATCACCAGATTCACAATGTTCAAAAGCAAATAGAACAAGATCAACCGCTTCATCAAGTGACATAATGAAACAGATCATGATAGGTTCGGTCAGTGTGATTGAAATTCCGTTTCTAATTTGATCTATCCAAAGAGGAATAACCGATCCACGAGAACACATTACATTGCCGTAACGTGTGCAACAAATTTTTGTGGTGTTAGTTGTACGAGCTTTCGCTAAGATAACCTTTTCCATCATGGCTTTGGACGTTCCCATAGCATTGACTGGGTACGCTGCTTTATCGGTAGAAAGGCACACAACATTTTTGACACCTGCTTCGATAGCAGCAGTGAGTACATTCTCAGTTCCAAGCACATTGGTTTTAACTGCTTCAATTGGAAAAAACTCACAAGAAGGAACCTGTTTAAGAGCAGCTGCGTGAAATATATAATCTACACCATGCATAGCGTTTTTGACAGATGTTAAATCACGCACGTCACCAATGTAAAAGCTAATTTTTTCTGCTAATTCGGGCATTTTCGCCTGAAATTCATGACGCATATCGTCTTGCTTCTTTTCATCACGGGAAAACATTTTAATTACTCTAATATCAGTTTGTAAAAACGGTTTAACACATCATTTTCCAAAGAATCTGTTCCTTCAGCAATTGAAAGTATTTCAGTTTGTTTTTGCTATTGAGGTATTTTATGCATAAGGAAAAAGCATACTATTTAAAAGTTTAAGCTCTAAAATATTATTTATACTTATCAACTAGTCTTCATATTTTTTACATATATGAAAAGTTAACTTATTCAAGGTATAGTTGATAAATTTTCTTTTCAAAAACCTCATTTTTCTATAACAATTTATCATGATATTAGTTACAGCATATGTTAATAAATAGTTTATAAAGTTCTAGATATTTAATATATTTTTTTAAAAAATAGGTTTTCTATTTCATTATAAGTAAAATCATAGCTATAAAATTTATGATATTCATTAAACGTATTTTTCCTACTTATTAACATAAAGTTTTTATATGTAATATATTTTGATGTTGTTTTACGGACAAATCACCACGTATTTATTACATTATAGGTATTTTTTTGCATTCATAAGATTTCAAAATGTAGTTTAAAGGTAACAAGTTGTTTAATATCATTAACAAAATATAAAATTAATTTTACCTACTGTGTATTTATTAGATTTTGTAACCTACATTTTTTTGTAAGTGAAATTTAGTCTAAATTAATCAAAAAGTCAGAGAATTTTTTTGATTGAATATATTTATTCTTTTGAGTTAATACAAAATTTTGGGCCTTTGCTCCAAATTTTTCTCTTTCTTGATCAGATAATGTCAGTGCTCGTTCTAATCCAGCTTTTATTACATCCACACTATTATTTTCAATTGTGAAAAGATAGTCTTTATATTCAATTGGAATTCCTGGTAAATCAGTAGTTAAAAAAGGTGTTCCTGAAGCCATGTACTCAAATGTTTTAGAAGGAAAACTATATTTTGTATATTCCGCATTAGGATCTCTTACGTTAACCAAAAGAGTTGCTTGCTTTTCGTACTCAAACAATTGTTGTGGATCAACAAAACCCATGTGCTTAATTCTCTTGTTTGTTTTTGCCTTTTCTTTAATATATTGGTCCATTGCTCCAGATCCAAAAAACCATAATTCTTCTGTTTGGTTTGATATTTGTTCAAATGCAGAAATTAGTTCCTCAATTCCAATGTTATAATGCAACGATCCTGCGTGCATTATGAAGTGTTTTTTAGTGGTTGGTGTTAGCGAATATTTATCTCTATATACTCCTTCAACTACAATGTATGGCTTGTTAAATTCTGAAAAATATTCTTGCATCTGCTCTGTAAATAAAATATAACCATCAACATCTTTTAATAGCCGTTTGACAACTTTATTTTCTATTTTTTTTAAAAAGGGCTTAAAAGGTTTTTTGTTAATGTCTAAATCCGAATAGATGCATAAATCCGGACAAATTAAAACAGTCTTTATTTTAGGATTAATCTTTTTTATTTTATTTAAACAATACAAATAGGGAAGATGCATTTCATATGCAAAAACATAATCAATATCATTTAGAATATTTCCCTTCTTTATTTCCTTAAAAAGTTCAATAATTTTTGTTGGAATACGTAAAAAACGATTTCCATTTCCCGCAACTCGAATGTCTTGGCTTTTACCATTATGACTCCATTTCAATCTCTTACCTGAAAACATATTACAATCAGATAGAATTCTGATATTATTGTTTTGTTCTTCTAGACCTTCAATAATGGCCTGTTGAAATGCTGAACCTGAAACTATTTCTGGATATTTTGCTTTTGGAAAATATGTATTATCATTTCTCATCCAAGCTATTGAACATATCCATAAAATATTACTATTCATATTTACCCTCCTACTTAGCAGCATCAATCATCGAATCGATTTTTTAATTTTCTTGCTGGCACTCCACCCCAAATTTCGTATTCACCGACATTTTTAGTAACGACGCCCCCTGCAGCAATTATACTACCTTTTCCTATTGTTACACCTTTTAATATGGTAACATTCGCACCACACCATACATCTTCTTCAATTATAACGGGCTGGTCATTTTCTGGTAGTTTTTCTTCCACTGTCACTTCATCCATATATTTATTGCGAATGTCAATTCTGTGATCGCCAGTAATAATTGTAAGACCTGGTCCAGACATAAAATGCCCTTTAATTTCTAGAGGTGCTCCAGTAGCCATCAATGTTGCATGAGGACCAATATAAATGCTGTTTCCTAAACTGATATTGTAAGCACCGACAATAGTGAAGTGTTCATCTATGTATATTTTTTCCCCGCGATTTTTCAAATCATGTAGCAAATTATTCAGCAAAAGTTTGTGTGTAATTCTTTTTATTAAGCGTACTATCATAATATTTACCATATATAGCCTTTCCAAAGATTAAGTGATGTTTTTCCTTCAGTGTTATTTTTTAGGTAAAAATATAAACAAATTCTATTTTTTGAAAAAACTGCACCAATCACATAATTATAATTATTAGGCCAAAACAAACAATACAAAGTCCTTATCCATAAATTAGTAGAACATACTATGAAGGGAAACAGTTTTTTATATAAAATAGTAGAAAAAGATACTCCTAGAAATGAATTGGTAACAACATAATCGATATGCTCTAAAACGTAAAATCATTTAAGAGAACCGATAACTTTTGTATAAAGATTTTTAAATTTTAATATTATTAACAAAAATTATAATGAACCGACCTGTTTTCTCAACGAATTCATCAAATTTCTAACATTTTTGTTGTAATCGAAGATAAATTTTACAATATAATTTTATGGTAGTCATCGAATTTTCTCCCTAAATATGTTTTTTTGCGTGTATTTATTTCTTATAATTGATAAGTTAATCATCGTATCCGGATATCCTGCAATACAACTCCAAAGATTTGTAAATTAGAAAATGCTGATATATCAATTTTCAATTTAAGATATCTCTTGTACTGAAATATCATTCTCCGTAGAACAACAAACTGACAACAAAATCATTGCTGCCCAAAAAAATTTAGTTGTTACAACATCAAGAAAAAATGTCATCAATAAAATTCCTGCAAATGAAACAAACATACCTTTATCTTTTTTAATCATTAATTTATTCATTTTCAAGATAGGTATATTTATAAGCAAAAAACCGATTACACCAAATTCCACAACCATTGCAAGATAATGATTGTGAATTGCCGCATCTCTACCCAATGTATTTTCAATGATTGTTTGCGATGCGCCAGCTCCATAGCCGCCAAATATCCATTTTAGACTTTTTAGTGAGGTTAGTGCATGTTTCCAAATTATTAAACGTACGCCGCTCTCTGCCTCATGTCCAGTCATGGCTTTTAAGGAAAAGCGCTGTAAAAGTTCCTTTGGTATGTACTGTTCTGCAAAAGCAAAAACAACAAACACAATAAGTAAAACAGGAATCCCAATTGACAGACGTGTTTTCCACGATGTATTTATACTTAATAGCGCAATTAACAAGACTGCAATTAGCCCTGATCTTGACCCAGTGAGAAGGATATAATACGTAATTGCAAGACAAAAAATAATTGATATAATCGTATGCATTTTTTTCTGGGCGGTATTACACAAATTATAAAAAACTATGCCGAACGAAACCAACATTAATGCAGCAAGGTAATTTTGATCTAGACCATCTTTACCAGCTTTTAATGTTAAACGATGCTGAAAAGAACTATATATGACTGTATTTGGAATAAATGTCATGTAAAGTAGAAGTGCTCCAACGCCAAACACCATTGATTTTTTTAATACATTCGTTTCATGTTTTGTAAATGAAACCATTGAAAATAAAAGAAACATCAGTGCGTTATTTAAATATACAGAATAATACGAATGAAATCTACTCTTGTCTATTGCCCAAAGATATGTAAACAATCCGTATATTAACCATAATGCCACATATGTGATGCGATAATCAATTTTTACTGTCTTCTGCGCAAAAATATCTAAAACTGCTAATCCCATAGCAAGCAAGCCAACTATTCTTAAGGGACTTATCGATACTAAATCCGCCAACGGATATTCAAACGGGGTTAGAAACAGGAATAAAGCTAATCCATACGTAGATAAATGTGTAATTAAGTTCTTATCGGTATTTTTAGTTTGGTTCACTCAATTCCCTCCTTTCTTTAAACATCATATTTATTCAGCAAACTATAAAAAATCATTATATCTTGCTCGTTACTATATGAACTCAACGGGACGTTTGCTTTCCACTTGGCTATCAAATCAGGCGACTGTATAACACTCTTTATAGTTTCATATATACTTTCGTAAGTATTGTTCATAATTATGCCATTGAATTGATTTTGTATCTGTGAAAATGCAGATTCATAATTTGTCACTAAACAGGGCAATCCTAAAATCTGAGCTTCTGTAACAGATACAGGTTTCCCTTCATATCTTGAGGCCAACACAAACACATCCATCTGTTTTACATATGGCAACGGATTTAGTTTGTCCCCATAAAGAAGGATAATATCGTCCATCCCCAAGCGTTTTACTTCCTGTTTAAATTGTTCAAATTCACCACCACCGCCTATAAAATGCCATAAAACATCTTTAGCAATACCTTCTTTTTTTAATTCACAAAAAACTTTTAATAAACGATCAAGACCCTTGACGTGAATATCGCATCGACAAACAGTGCAAAAATTGATGCTTGCCTTTTTAATTATAATATCCTCTCGATTTGCTTTTAAGCGAACTAATTTGGATGACATAATGTTAGGGACAACATATGTTTTATTTTTATATTCAGGGAAAAACTCAAAAAATTGTTCTAAACAGTTTTCAGAAATTAGTACTATACCATCTGCTTTTTTAAAAGTTTTTCTGTCAATTTCAGGAAGTAAATAACAACTTTTATATTGTGGATGTATCCACACAAATTTTTTTTTAGCTTTTATTTTTGTTGAGACAACATATTCGTTTGACCATCCCTCCATAAAGCCAATAGCATAGTCAAATTGTTCGTCCACAACACGTGATAGTGAAACCTGCGCGGCCATACCATAGTGCATAAGAACATACCGAAATTTTCCTTTTGGGGTATGTTTATGCCTATAGAATGATCTCAAAGCAAGGACTATCCTTCCATTTAAGATAGTTTTTATCATCTTTCTTTGTCTAGAAGATAATATCTTGGATTTTTGATATGCAGGGGCCATGACTTTAACAAATTGGGGAATTTCCTGAATCAATGCTCCTGTATTCGTATATAAAAGTAAACTAACCTCGTATTTGCTCTGATCAATTGTACTGATTAAAGACAATAATGCCGTTGAAGTTCCGCCAAGTATCATCGAATCATAAATAAACAATATTTTTTTCACAATTAACCTTCTTTATCTAGTAATGTTTCATATTTAATCATTTTCTTAGTCCAAGTTTATCTAAAATAAAAACAATATATAACCTAAAACGTTTCAAAACAATATCTTGAATAATTTGTTTTCCTTTTCCTCTTTATCATAATATTTAAAAATTGTAGCCTCGTTCATATCTCTTTTCCATGTTTTTTTCTTTATTTTACCTAAGATTACATTTTCTATATCAAACAATTCATCGATAAACCATTGCTTACTATTTACCTTGCTAGGAATGACTGAATAGTCTAAACCTGCTGAACTATAGACATAAGCTAATGGGATATTTGCACCTGCTTGATAGAAATAATGAGATGTTTCGTCATTTCTTAAATTGATCTCAAAGAAATATGCTTTACCATCAAGCAATCCGTATTCAACACTGAATAAACCATGATAATCAATCTGTTCAAGAAATTTTAAAATTTTAGTTGTGTCAGCACATTGAGGAATATTTTCCGTAAGATAACCATGAGATGATGATCCGCTATCTGCCCATCTATCGCGAATAAATGAACCTGCAAAAATAGTTTTCTCATCCCACATCCTTGCTCCATAAACAAGCAAATCTAATTGCTTTGGAATATATTCTTGAAGAATAAACTCAGAATCCGTTCTAACATATCGAAGCGTTTTTTTTAGTGCTTTTACATTTTTACATATTTTGAACTTAAACTCATTATAATGTCCTGGCTTTTGATGGCTAGGTTTTATAAGACAAGGGAATTGTACATTATTAATATCTGTCCCCTTACGAACAGCTTTTGACTTAGGGCACAATATCCCAATCTCCTCAGCGAGAGCTGTCATATTATTTTTATCAATGTATTTTTCAATATTTGCTTTTTACAGCAAAGCCAGCATGGCCCCTAACTAAAAATAACATATTGAGTTCCGCATTTCCAAGCTCACGCATTAAACCAAGTGTGTTAAAATCATCAATACTCCAAATAATAATTTTATTTTCCACATTCTCCATCCGTAAATTATCCCTTCATAATTTCCATTAACGTTTTAACCTTTAGGTCATTATCATTCTCCATGTTTTTAAGATTGGAACATAACATCTCAAAATTCTTTTCATCCCAACACCAGGGATTTTTCCCACACATAGCGTGATCTGAAGAAAGTATGCTATGTAACATCAACACTACAACGGAATCATCTGGAACTGTTTTTATAAAATCAATAATCAAATCTGCTTTATCCTTGGATTTTACAACAACACTCGGAATGTTTAAATTATTACAACTTTTTATTTTAAAAATATTTTTAACATTAAAACGTCGATATGCTAATTTTGATTTCAAAACAGAATAAAGCACATAAAGTATTTTGTTTTTTAACTTTGCAGTATTACATTTTCTCCCTCGGCGTATGTAAACAATTTTCTTACCCCATTCACTTTCTAATAAAGAAGTTATTTCTGTTTCAGAAGCATTTGAATTGGGAATAGAAATTCCCCATTCATCGTTTGTAATACCCCACTGTTGTAGCTTATTTAAGGCAGTTCGCATATCATTTATTTGAGTTTTATGCTTATCTCCATGTAACCCAATTTCCCAACCAGATGAGTATAATCTATTTATTTCTTCAACAGTTAGTGGTCTTGTAGGACTATGCAAGGTATCTTTTTCCTCCCAAGTACCATCTATGAATCCTGTAGTAATATATACAGTTCCACAAAATTGATATTTATCCATTATTCGTTTTGCTACTAAATAATTGTCCGATCTTCCATCATCAAAAGTTAATGCTACATATTTCATATATTTCTCCTATCATTTTAATATCGTGAAAAATCTACACGGAGAAGAAAAGAACGATTTTATAACATTTGATATAAATTTTCTATAATTTTTACGTCTGAGTTCAGCATAAGCAATTACTGCATAATGTCTCATTTTTATATATCTAATATCACTTGCTTTTAATCGATTAAAAAAAGTTTTCTTAAACTCATAGAGTGCATTTTCACCTTTTATTTTTCCATCTCCGCTTGACAAACCACCATCACCAGTATGAACATATGCTTTGATTTCACATCCTGGAAGGTAGCCGAATTTTCCGCCTTTCTCAATGGCTCTTTGCATCAAATAAAACTCATCACCAACATCTATTGGTGCAAAACCACCTATTTGAATTAGATACTCTTTTTTAAACATCATTGTATCTGTTCCGGTCATCACTTTCATTATCATCGACTAGAACAATTTCTATGTAAGGATAAGTTTGCTTAGCCAAAGATTCTAATGCTTTTTTAAGTTCTATTTCTCGTTTATACGTAGCAACAATAATACTGACCAATTTCATTTTATTGTCACCTCTTCTTCAACATTTTTTTCTTTATTTGACCTGTACCGCCTTCGATAACTGTTTATCGTTTTCAGCAGACTGATTTAATATACCTATACAATTAATAATAGAATCATATTGATTTATTCCAATCAATTCTTTCATAAATTCTATGTTTCTTGCATCACCAGAAACACTTTCAATATATTTTGATTTTTCTCTATCAAATCCTAATACATCATGACCTTGTTCTTTTAAATATAATGAAATGGTATGGCCTGCCATTCCATTACATCCTAGGATTAAAAATTTCATATTTATGATTCCTTTTCAATTAATGCATTTTGAACATATTCTGTAGTAAGAAGTTTTTGTATTACTTCATCTTTATTAAGTCTATTAGTGTTATGACTTGTATAAGCTTC
>CANQVW010000046.1 GCA_947627395.1 uncultured Bacilli bacterium
TTTGGTTCCGTAGACCAACGCTCTATCCAATTGAGCTAAGGGTGCATATTCAATTTTACGGAGTTTTCGCCTTTGGTCTTGTAGCCCAAAAAGGAACAAAAATTAGTACAGTTGCGCGTGTGAGAAATCCAGACTACTCTAAACAGATCAACTTTTTAAAAAATGAATTGGGAATTGGTTTTATCATTAATCCAGAATTTGAAAGTGCAGAAGTCATTACAAAAATGATAAAATATCCGTCTACTTTAAAAGTAGATTCTTTCGCGAATCGTAAAGTTGAACTTGTTGAACTAAAATTACCTGAAAATTCTGAGTGGATTGGATGTCAATTATCCTCACTTCCTAAAAAGGACAGAGATCAAATCTTGATTTGTACAGTTGAAAGAGATGGAGAAATTATTATTCCTCGTGGTAATTATACCTTTGCAGCTCATGATAAACTTTACTTAATGTTAGCTAAAACTAGTATGGAAAGAACTTTTAAGTTTTTAGGAGCACAAAAGGGAAAAGTTCGTAGTGTTTTAATTGTAGGTGGAGGTAAAATTACTTTTTACTTAGTTAAGAATTTATTAGAACTTGGAATAAACGTAAAAGTGATTGAAATTAGTCGCGAATCATGTGAATTATTAAGTAAAATGTATCCTGAAATCTTGGTTATTTGTGCAGATGGTTCATCTCAAGATGTTCTTTTAGAAGAAGGAATCGAAAAAGTAGATGCCGTTGTTGCGTTAACAGGAATGGATGAAGAAAACATCATCATTTCTATGTTTGCAAATAGTTTGCATGTAGATAAAGTCATTACTAAAATTAATCGACATCAATTTATGGATATATTTGAAAAAGTCGGCATTGAAAGTATTATTTCTCCTAAATTTTTAACCGCAAATCAAATATTACGTTATGCACGTAATTTAGAAATGAATGGGGAAACTGAAGTAACAACCCTACATAAAATTGCTAGTAACCGAGTAGAGGCAGTAGAATTTATTGTTAGTGAAGAAGAAGAATTGACAAATATTGCTTTAAAAGATTTAAAATTAAAACCCAATTTACTTGTATCTACCATCATTCGTGATAACAAAGTGATTATACCAACAGGAAATGATAAAATATGTGTAGATGATATCGTTATTATTTTTTCTTATGAAAATACCATTACATCTTTACACGATATTTTAGCGTAGGGTGAAGTATGAATTATAAGATGATTTTTTATACACTTGGGCAACTATTCAAAATAGAAGCCTTTTTCCTTTTGTTTCCCTTCATTGTTTCTTTATGTTATAAAGAAAACACATGGTACGCTTTTTTAATCCCGATTATATCCTTATTGACTATTGGTTTTTTGTTGAGCTTTGATAAACCAAAAAATAAAGTCATTTATGCAAAAGAAGGATTTGTCATCACAGGAATTAGTTGGCTCTTCATGTCTTTATTTGGCACGTTACCTTTTATCATTAGTCAAGAAATTCCTAATTTTGCCAATGCTTTTTTTGAAACAGTTTCAGGATTTACTACAACTGGAGCCAGTATCTTAAAGAATGTTGAAGAGTTAAGTAAAGGCATGCTATTTTGGAGAAGTCTAACGCACTGGATTGGTGGAATGGGTGTTTTGGTCTTTATGATGGCCATCCTTTCAACAACAGATGCAAGAAGTCTCAACGTGATGAAAGCAGAATCCACAGGTCCACAAGTTGCAAAACTTGTTTCCAAAGTAAGAACAACAGCAAGAATTTTATATTCTATTTATATTGTTTTAACCATTATTGAAATTGTATTATTGCTTTGTGGTGGAATGCCATTTTTTGATTCCTTGGTTCATTCATTTGGAACAGCAGGAACAGGAGGATACGGAATTTATAAAGATAGTATTGGTCATTATCAACAAGCAGGCTACACTCATGCCTTATATTTTGAAATTGTCATTACTGTTTTCATGTTTTTATTCGGAGTCAATTTTAATATCTTTTTTTTGATTTTAGTGGGCAATATAAAAGATATATTTAAAAACAGAGAACTTATTGGCTATTTTTCAATTGTTGTAGGATCCATTATTATTGTATCTTTAAATCTTTATTTTTCAGGAAATGCACTATATCATAATATTGGACAAGCCGTACGGGATTCTTCGTTCCAAGTTGTTTCTACCATCACTACAACAGGTTTTTCCACTGCAGATTATACAAATTGGCCAGCTTTATCTCAATGTATTATTATATTTTTAATGTTTGTTGGAGCAAGTGCAGGATCTACAGGTGGTGGAATTAAAGTATCTAGAGTCATTCTTTTAATTAAGTCTTTTTTTAGTGAAATTAAAAATATGTTACATCCAAAAAGTGTTACAGTAATTACACTAGATGGAAAACCAGTAGAAGAACAAGTTATTAAAGGTGTCAATGTTTTCTTTATCATCTATATGATTATCCTTGCAACCATTACCTTTGTTATATCGATTGATGGATTTGACCTATTAACCAATTTTACAGCTTCACTTTCTTGTTTAAGCAATGTTGGACCTGGATTTGGTTTAGTTGGACCCAATGGAAATTTTTCTATTTATTCTAGTTTTTCTAAAATGATTCTTTCTTTAACTATGCTTGCTGGAAGATTAGAATTATTTCCTATATTGTTATTGTTTTATCCAAAAACTTGGAAAAACTATTAAAAGCTTTCTTATTTAAGAAGGCTTTTTTAATGTCATTTTTTGTTTGACATAAAATTTGAAAAAACATTCACAATAAAATAGGTGAACAAAATGGATAAAAAAGATCAAAAACAACATTTTATAAAAAAAATTATAGGAATATATCAGAAAATACATCGCTTTGATGAAAAATATGAAATTTCTTTTGTTAGTGCTTCAACATCCTTTTATATGATTGTAGCTTCATTTTCTTTATTTATATTAGGATTTCAATTTTATAATTCATTTTTTCAAGGAATAGATAATCAAATTCTCAGTTCTATTTATGAAATGATTCAACCCATTTATTATAAAACCTTTGATGATATTGTTCCCATATTTACTTTAAATGAGTTTTCGTTTGTTTTATTGTTTAGCTTATTATGGTCATCTTCTAAAGTCATTAACGGAATAAATAAAGTTGCTGATTTAATTTATCAGGAAATTAAGAAAAGAAATGGATTTATCATTCGTTTAACTTCTTTTTTGATGTTTTTAATGCTATTTTGTATTTTATTGTTTGAACTTATGGTTAGCTTATTTGCATCCAATATTTTCAAAGAAAAATTACAATATCCTTATTTATATCGTATTTTAGAAATATTGATGTCTATTCTATTTATGTATGTCTTAGTTTTAATTATTGATATGTATGCACCACCAGTACCTATGAAAATAAAAGATGCAAGAATAGGGGCATTCATTCAAAGTATTCTTTTATATATTGTTTCATTTGTTTTTATCAAAGTGATTCAAATTTATCAAAAAATTAATGTTCACTTTCAAATGCTTTCTTTAATTTCTTTATTATTTATTTGGATTTTCGCATTAAATTATATCATTGTATTAGGATTATTATTTAATTATTTGATTAACAAAAAAAGGGCAAATAAAATGACGGATAAAGAAAAAAGAAGTAGAAATACTATTTTTAGGAGGAATAGTCATGAATAAAATAGATAAAATATCCGAGGAAAGAAGGTCTATAGGAAAATTTTCTAAAGGAAAAGTTCTTTTTGGTAAAATGTTTTTCTGTTTCATATTTCTTTGGGTGATGTTTTTCTTATGTTCTCTTTCTGTCTTTGGGATGGAACATATATGTCATTATGGATGGGGATTCAAAAAGAATCATGACCATACTACTCCTGACATTGGAAGTTATGAAAAAGAACTAGAAGGAACTTCAAGTTACTATGTTGGAGATATAAATCAAAAAGAACTCTTTTTAACATTCGATGCAGGATATGACAATGGTAATTTATCTTCTATTTTAGATACATTACAAGAAAAGAATGTGAAAGCAGCTTTTTTTGTAACGGGGGATTTTCTTACAAGAAATAGTGACCTTGTTTTTCGCATGAAAGAAGAAGGACACATTGTTGGAAATCATAGTTGGGGTCATAAAAATATAACAAAAATAAATGAAGAAGAATTAAAAAATGAAATTCAAAAAGTAGAAGAAAAATATCAAGAAATCACTCATGAAGAAATGAAACATTATTTTCGTCCCCCAGAAGGAGAGTTTAATCATACATCCTTGCTTTCTTTACAAAAATTAGGATATAAAACAATTTTTTGGTCACTTGCTTATCAAGATTGGGAGACAAATCGTCAACATGGCAGTCTTTATGCTTATCAAAATGTCATGAATCATATTCATAATGGAGCGATTATCTTATTACATACGGTATCTAAAGACAATAAAGAAGCTTTAGGAAAAATCATTGATGATCTTCAAAGTGATGGATATGTTTTTAAAACATTGGATGATTTATAAAATTTATAGATGATCTATTCATATATGAACTTTTTTAATCAAAGTATTTTCAAATCACAAAAAATGTAGTATAATAAGATAAGAATATGTGTGTAGAAAGGAACATCCAATGAAAATTAGGAAAATATTTATAAGTCTAATCATAACATTATTATGGATAGTCGTTATGAGTATACCTGTAAATGCGGAAGAAACGTATTATACAGATGATCAAAAGTATAATTATACATCGACGTCATCGACGGAAACTGAAATCTATGGTGGAACAAAATTCATTGAGGAAAAAGGATATTCCATGCGTGGACAAACAAAAAGTGATCAAGAAGTTTTCCTCCTTTCACAGAAAAGTGATGCAAGCAAAGGAATGAAAGTGGTCACCTGGGCAATTTATAATTCTGAATCTGAATTATCAAACTTGGCATTTTCAAGAGCTCCTCTTGGAAAAATTGCTGAAGATTATGAAAAGAATCATCCAGGATGGAAAGTTCTTGGAGGAATTAATGCCGATCAATACTTTTTTAAATATGGAAAAAAGTTAGGTGTAGATGGTAGTGATCTATTTATGAATCAACCTTATTATCCTATGATTTCTGATGGAGAAAATTGGTTTACCAACAATGCAACAGGAATCAATTCTAACGTGGTAGGATTTAAAAATGATGGTTCAACGGAACCATTGGTCTATGGCCAAAGAGAAAGAACAGGATTAAAGCTATCCATTTATAATGAACAACATGAAGTGATTCAAAAGTTTGATGTAGATGATTTAAATCCTAAAACTCCTATTTCTAATAATCAAACAGTCATTCATGCTTTATATAATACCGATTATGATGCAACAAATTCTAGTAATGCAACAAAATCACAATTATGTGAAAGTACTCATTCTTTATATATCATTGAAAAAGCAGACAAAGCTTATGTAAGTAATTCTAAAGAATGGCAATGGGAAAATAAAAATGGAGTGGATGCTTTCTTTGGCAAAGGAGAAATTACTTCTATTAAAAATCAACATGAATTAACCATGCATCAATTTGCCATTGAAACCACCAATCCTACTGTGGAAAAATATTTAAAAGTAGGAACCTATGTTATGGCACAATATGAATTTGATGAAGCCATGGAAAATTGTGATGAAGCTATTGGTTTTCATACTGTTCAAAGGTTAAATAATCAAGATCAAAATGTTTCGAATAGTTATAATACTAGAGGGTATCCTAGATCTATTTTTGGATGTACAGATGATGGAACGATTGTTCTTATGGCCGGAAATGGTGGCGTAGGAGGACAAAATAAAGGTCTATATGCTCAAGAAGCTAATGCTTTATGCAAGAAATATCATATTGTAAATGCCTTTCAAATGGATGGTGGTGGTTCTGTCACCATGGTAGTTCGCTCCTCTAATGGTTCTTTTAAAACTGTGACAACAGGAACGGATGGAGGTGATAGAAGCGTCTTGAGTGGTTTATTCTTTGTCGTTCGTGATATTGATGCAGCTGTTACAAGGGAAGAAATTGAAGAAGATGCTTTGCATTTAAATGTTTCTATTCAAGATTCAGTTGGAAAAAACATTTCTCATGTTTATATGGAACTAAAAGGAAAAGATAATCAAGGTAACGATCAAACGTGGGTTCAAGAAGTTATCAATCAAAATGTTGAATTCACTTCTTTATTACACCATTCAACTTATGAGTATTGTATCTTGATTCAAGAAGAAGGAAGTACCGTTAAACAAAGAACATTGCAAGCAGGATCCCTATCAACAGGACGCCTCATTCCAAAAATAATTGAAGGAACCATTACATATCAAAATGATACATGGATTATTCAATGTAAAATTCAAGATGATGATAACGCTTTATATGGTTATCCATTGGTCAGTTTCGATGGAAAATCGTTTAAAACTTTTAATTCATCGTTAAAAATGGAAATTACGGATAAAAATATTAATCCATTAGAATGTATTATTGTTCGTATACGTTATATTTCCCTAGATAAACAAGAAGAAATCACCATTAATATGGACGATTTTTCTTGGAAGATAAGTGTTTGCGCAGAATTTCAAAGTATTTACCAAAAACAATGTACAAAATTTGATGAACTTTTATCATAAGGAATAAAAGATGATGGAAGAATACGTTGCCAAAATTCCCTCATTTGCTGACCATATCCGAGTTTACAGAAAACTTTATTATCATCATGGAATTTATTTAGATGACAAAACGGTTATTTCTTTTGGTGGAGTTAGTCAAGATTATACCTTAGATCCCTCAAAAGCTAGAGTCGTCATTACAACTTTAGATGAATTCTTAAAAGGTGGGATTGTGGAAGTGAGGATATATACAGAGGAAGAAAAAAAGAAAAAGAGATCTTTACAAGATATAGCGAACTATGCATTATCTTGTGGTGGTAATGGTGGCTATAATTTAGTACGAAATAATTGTGAACATTTTGCTAATGAATGTGTGTTTGGCGTTAAAAAAAGTGAACAAGTAGATCATATTATGAATCAATTGTTTCGCTATAATGAGTAAGAGAGGAAAAATCATGAACATCATTAAAAAGAATATAAAAATGGGATTCATCATCTTTCTTGTTTGGATGATTTCCTTTGCTTGGATATCACAAATCAAGTTACATGCTGATGAATCCAATGTTACCACGGTAAATGGAGCAAGTTATTATGTTGAAGAGACAACAGATGAAAAAGATTTAGGCTATGGAGTTCATTATCAACGTGATATATCTTATACATCTGCTAATAATAGTGAAGTATGTAAAGGAAATGCAGCTGGATCTGGTGGTGGTGGCCCAGTTGAATTTGGCAAGTTTTATGAGCAACAAGTCAATGTACTTGAATTAAATCCATCACAAGAAGTAAAAATTGTTCCATGGGCACTATTAGATGGGCCAAGATGGGCGCTTGCCACCGTACGCACTATGGCAATAGATTATGAAGCAACTCATCCAGGGTGGAAAGTTGTTGCCGCAACGAATGGAGATTTCTTTAAACAATCTGAACCATATGGCTCAACAGGTGTGACTATTTCAAGTGGAGAATACCTAAAAACACATGTTCAAGCAGGTCATTTTACCCTTGGATTTCGTAATGATGGAAGCACTGAACAATTGGTGGAAATCACTGATTTATCATCTAAACCAACCTTAACCATCTATGATGATAATGGATCCATTTTATATCATGATTTTGTTCAAAAGGTGAATGAAAAGCCAGCCCAAAATGAAACAGCTGTTTTCTATATTAACCGTACAGGTGATTTTCAGTCTGGTTTTATCCCTATGGATGTGAATGATGTTTATTTAGCACATTATGCCCCAACAGCCGTTACAGTTACTCCTGGATATTTCTATGGAAAAGGTAAAATTACCGACAAAGTCACCCAAAAAAGAGAATTAACTTTAGGTGAATTTGCTGTTTCTTCCTTAGATAGCACAGTAGCGTCTTATTTAAAAGTTGGTGCAATGATTCGTGTTCAATATGAATTCACAAGTGAACAAACTCAAGGGATTGAAAGCTTTATTGGGTATCCAACCAAAATTATGTTAGATTCTGTTTATCAAGGAAATAACGCAGATGATTTCCATTATTCTCGTCATCCTCGTACCATGATTGGTCAAAAAGAAGATGGAACTATTGTTATGGCAGTGGTTGATGGTCGTCAACCAACCATTGGTAGATATGGCGCATGTACTGCGGAAATGTCAGCTATCATGACACATTATGGTTGTGTTGATGCTTGGAATTTAGATGGAGGAGGCTCATCTACATTAATTATTCGTAAGCAAGATGGATGGAAATTAACCAATCCATACAATGATTCTGAGTTAAGTGATTTTTATGTAACCAATTCTCCAAGTGATGGAAGAGAAAGAACCGATGGAAATTGTTTATTGATTGTTGCTAAAGTACCCGAATTTGATATTCAGGTCAGTGATGTAACTTCAACTTCTTTAGTTGTTCATGTTGATTTGTTGACTGACAAAGATCGTTGGAAAGAAATCTACGTTGCCTTAAATGGTGGAGAAAAAATAAAGGTAGTTGATGGGAAAGTATCTTATAACGACTTAAATGTACATGAATCCTATCAATTCAAATTATATGGATACGAAAATGGCAAATATTTAGACTTTATGACCTACGAACGGTTCCATACAGCCTTTAAATTTCCAACACTCTTATCTACGAGGTTTGAAATGAAAAATGTCAATGACGTAAATAGTTTTGTCATATCCTGTACATTTGATAAAACTAATGCGATTCGTAAAGTCATGTTAATAGTTGGAGATCAAACTTATACATCCACTTCAGGAATTTTTGTTATTGAAGAAAATCCTTACTTTTTTGTTCATATTGATCAATTAAAATTTAAAATTCGATTGGATTTAGACGATTACGAAAATGAATTTGAAGAGGATTTATCGCTTGTTAATCCAATCTATACCAATGAATATTGCTTTAGTGAATTCCGTGTTCGAGTTCATGGCTTAATGTCTGAATTATTTGATTAAATTCAGCTATCCTATTTGGAATGCCCAAGTAGGATAGCTTTTATTTTCCATATTTTACAATTGAAAAAAAAAGAAAAAAGTGTATAATAAATCAAAAGTGGCTATATGCCTTGTAGGTGCAAAAATGAAAAATCAATTACAAGTTCAAGATGTCGTTCTTTTAACCATTAAAAGAATCGGAATTAATGGTGAGGGAATTGGCTTTTATAAACGTCAAGCTGTGTTTGTTGATGGAGGATTACCTGGTGAGATTGTTGAAGTGAGAATTACGGAAGCAAAGGAAAGTTATGTCGTAGGAACGATAACAAAAATGAAGAAAGCTTCCCCAGATCGTATCGAACCTGTATGTCCCTATTTTCAAAAATGTGGAGGATGTCAGCTCCAACATTTGTCTTATTCTTCTCAACTCAAGGAAAAGAAAAATATGGTACTTGAAGCTTTTGATCGTTACTATGATGGTGATATAAAAAAATTAACTATTTATGATCCGCTTGGTATGCAGCATCCTTGGAACTATCGTAACAAATCAAGTTTACCTGTACGACATGATGGAAGTCAAGTCGTAGTAGGAATGTATTCAAAACATTCCAACCATTTAGCATTCATATCCAAATGTCCAATTGAAAATGAAACTATCGAAAAGGCACGAACTTTAATTCTTTCCCGATTATCCAAAGAAAATGTTTCTATCTATAATCCCAAAACAAAACAAGGAGCACTAAGATATTTGGTCATTCGCTCTTTTAATGTTCAAGATGAAGTTCAAGTGACATTCGTTTTATATAGAGAAGATAAAAAAGCCATTCAAGTTTTAAAGTCGCTTCCTTTTTCATCCTTAAATTATTCCATTAATAATGATCCTAAATCCATTGAGATCTTTGGAAAAGAAGTCATATGTGTAAAAGGTAATGCTTATATTGAGGGAAATTTAAACCATTTAACATTCAAAATATCTCCAACAGCTTTCTTCCAATTAAATACCAAGCAAACTTTGGTGTTGTATGAACAAATTAAAAAAGCTTGCGAACTGACTGGAAAAGAGAAAATCATTGATGGATATTGTGGAATTGGAAGCATTGGAATGTATTTAGCATCAGAGGCAAGTGAAGTGAGAGGAATCGATAATAATCAAGAAGGAATCGAAGATGCCAAAAAATTTGCGAAAATGAATCATTTAAATCATGTTCATTTTTATCATGGAAATATCTTACCTCATCTGCAACAATTCCAAGAAAAAGGATTCATTCCAGATATTTTAATATTAGATCCACCAAGAACAGGATTAGATATTAATTTAATTCATTATTTACAAAAAAATGTCATTTCTAAAATTATTTATGTTTCTTGCAATTTATCTACACTTGCAAAGAATTTAAATCACTTACAAAGACAGTATTACATTCAATATATTCAACCCATTGATATGTTCCCACAAACATCTCATGTGGAGACAGTTGTTTTATTATCTTCTAGAAAGAATCATTCAAAAGAAGTTTATCATTTTTAAAATATTGAGTTGTGTATCTGTTGTTATGAAAAAAAAGAAGATGTGAAATTGTTGAAAGGGTTGAATATTTCAATTTTAAATGTGTTTGGTTTTAAAACCAAATTAAAAATATTTCAAAATGTAAAGATGAAGAGAATGATTAAATAATAATCCTATTTCATCTAGGAAATAATTATTTATAAATATATAAATGAATACTTAAACAAAAATTAAATGAAAGTGTTTTTACTAAAAAAAATCAAGTATTTATGGAAATTTTATAAAGAACATGATAAAATATAGGATAACGTAGAGCAATATACTGGCTTGCGTACTTTTTATAAAAAGGGGTAGATGTAATGAAAAAAAATAGAAAGCTATTTTTATTGATTTTGATTATGCTTTCACTTTTCTTTGTTGCTACAGGATGTAAGAAGCATCATCATACGTATTCAGAAGATTGGAATATGAATGAAGAATACCACTGGCATCAAGCAACATGTAAGCATACGGATGAAAAATCAAATTATGAAGAACATACTTTCGTTGATGGTAGATGT
>CANQVW010000047.1 GCA_947627395.1 uncultured Bacilli bacterium
GAACTGGCAGACGCGCTAGACTTAGGATCTAGTTCCTCGGAGTGCAGGTTCGATTCCTGTCGCCCGCACCATTGTTAAAAAACTAGATTTATATTGTAGTTAATCTGCTTTTTGTGCTTCATAATTTCTTTGTTGGAAGATTTATTGGAAAATCCGACAATAATTAATAAGTGTTTGCAACCTGCTATGAGGCTATAAATATAAAAAATGAGAGGAACTTGCATGATTTAGTATGTAATTAAGCTTGTTTTTGAAGATGGCGACTATTTTTAGCCAAGTATGGGAGGAAATGGTAGTTATTACTTAGAGAAGGATATAAGGGAGACAATGTTTTTGACTCCTTTCAAGAAGCTTATGATTACTATAAGGAAAACCTTCGTGATCTTGCGCGTGACGATGGTGTAAAAGTTGCACCAATGAAGTGTACAATCATTAATGTGATGGTAAATTGATAGTTAGCCTGAGAAAATTTTAAGTAGTAGATAATAAGGGATGAATTCTACATTGAATCACCCTTTTTTGTTTTGATTTAACCATGGTTTTATTATATTTTCCATCACGTGAAAAGAGTCAATAATAATTTTAGCATTTCTAAAATATCTTTTTGTAACATCAATATATTTATACGGATATATTTCACATGATTTCTTATTTCTAATGGTATTTAATATATGTTTGTGTCATGAAGATAGAAGATCATAAATCATTTTAGTTTTAAAATCTAAAATAACAAAGATATAAAGATTATCAGTCAAAGATTGATTTATATGTTTTTCATTAAAACATAAAACTTTTAGGAACACTTTCAAAAGTAGAATTTGATTGTTTTAACTAGTCCATAAGTAAGAAATAGGCTAGGACATTTAACTGCAAACAGAAATAGAAGGAATAAAAAATTATCAATAGGATTTTTGAAGCTGTGGAAAAATCAGTAAAATTTTATACAATATCTAAAAAGGGTATCTGTAAAAATGTAGTATTATTTAAGGTATTCTATTTTATATAGTTATAGATTTAAAATATTTTATTAAAAGATGGGTATTAAAAATTAAAATGCTCATAAATTGCAAATAACTTCAAACTGTGATATAATTTGAATTGTAAAATAATACAAGCAATTTTAGTTTATCAAAAAAGGAGTGGTATAGAATGTTAAATGAAAAAATTGCTAAATTAATTAATGAACAAGTGAATAAAGAATTCTATTCAGCTTATCTTTATTTAGATTTTGCTAACTTTTGTGATGATGAAGGTTTAGATGGATTCGCAAATTGGTATGAAGTTCAAGCAAAAGAAGAACGTGATCATGCCATGATGTTTCGTAATTATTTAAAGGACAATGGTGTTAAAGTAACATTTGATGCAATTGCAAAACCAGATAAAAAGTTAACAAAAGTAATGGATGCTTTACAAGCGGGTCTAGAACATGAAAGATATGTTACATCTTTAATCAATAATATTTATCATGAGGCTTTTGAACAAAAGGATTATAAAACAATGCAATTTTTAGATTGGTTTATTAAAGAACAATTAGAAGAAGAGAAAAATGCGGATGACTTAATTAAAAAAATGACTTTGTTTGGTAGTGATGCAAGAGGTTTATATTTATTAAATCAAGAACTTGCTGCAAGAACTTATACAGCGCCAGCTGCTACTCAAGATTAATTAAGAATTATTTAAAGTAAAGTGTCTAAAACAAAGATGTTAAAAGCATATTGTTTTTATGCACTTTACTTTTTATTTTTTAAAGAAATAAATATAGATCATCAAATTTCTTATTGAAAAGATTTTCATTTGCTTCCATAAAAAAAATATGATATAATGATTTAAATTTAATCATATTAATGGATAGTAATATAATGAATAATATACAAAGAAAGGAGAATCAAGAATGCTAGATAAATTTTATGCTGAAACATCTGAAGTTGCATTAATTATTATTTCTATTGCTTTAATGTTGTTTTTAGGTTTTGCCATGACAAGATTAACAAAACTATTGAAGTTACCGAATGTAACTGCTTATATTCTAGTGGGTATTTTAATAGGGCCATTTTGTCTTGATTTAATTCCTAGTAAAGTTATTCATGGGATGGATTTTATTACAGATATTGCATTAGCTTTTATTGCATTTAGTGTAGGACAGTTTTTTAGAATTTCTACATTGAAGAAAAATGGAATGAAAGTTATAGTGATTACTTTATTTGAAGCCTTGTTAGCTTCAGTACTTATTTTTGTATTGTTTTATTTTATTCTACACATTCATTTAGCATTTTCCATTGTTTTAGCAGCTCTTGCTTCCGCGACAGCTCCTGCATCAACAATTATGACCATACGTCAAACAAAGGCTAAGGGTGATTTTGTGGATACATTACTACAAGTCGTTGCTTTAGATGATGTTGTAAGTTTAATTGCCTATAGTATTGCAATATCTGTTGCTTTAGCATCTATGTCTGGATTTTCTAATGTCGATTTTAGTGTCATCGGTGTTCCTATTTTAAAAAATATTGGTGCATTAATTTTAGGTTGCGCTTTTGGTTTCCTTTTAAAACTACTAATGCCAACAAAAAGATCTACAGATAATCGTTTAATCATTTCATTAGCAACATTATTTTTGTTTTGTGGAATTTGTGCAATGTTAGATGTATCTCCCTTACTTGGATGTATGTCGATGGGAATGGTTTATATTAACCTAACAGAAGATGATAAACTATTCAAACAATTAAATTATTTTAGTCCACCAATATTATTACTATTTTTTGTATTGTCTGGATTGAACTTTAAATTAGATGCTTTATTTAGTGGAAAAAGTTCTTTTACCTCTATTCCTTTAATTGTGATTGGAATTCTTTATGTCATTACTCGAGTTCTTGGAAAATATTTAGGTGCCTTCCTGGGGTGCATGACGGTAAAAAAGCCAAAAGAAGTGCGTAATTATTTAGGTTTAGGACTCGTTCCTCAAGCTGGAGTAGCTATTGGATTAGCAGCTTTGGGCGCAAGAATGATTGGCGGAGACATGGGAGAAGAATTACAAACTGTCATTTTAGCATCCAGTGTTTTATATGAAATGGTGGGACCTGCATGTTCTAAATTAGCTCTTTATTTATCTCATTCCTATACCACTGATATTAATGAACTTGTGAATGTTGATGCAGTCCATCAAGATGGAACACAAAAATCAGGTGTTGAGGTTTTGATTGAACAAATCCAAACTATCCAAAAGCAATTACCACAACACCCGACAATTTCTGAAGAAGAAGCAGCTTTTAATCAAGCCATAGAAGAACAAAACGAAGCATATAGAAATCATTATCCAAGATTTGGAAGAAGAAGATAGGAGGAACAAATATGTTATATCGTTTTATAGCAGTGATAGATCCACTTGCGCGTTTACTTGGTCACTGGTCAAGTGAAATTAACTTTCCAAGTATTATTTTTCGTATTGTTTTATCTTTTTTGTTTGCCGCTATTTTAGGGTATGAAAGAGCTACAAAAAGACATGCAGCAGGATTTAGAACATTCATTCTTGTTGCTCTTTCTTCCACAATTGCTATGTTATTAGATGTGTTTTTTGTGGAATCATATGGAATTACATTTCCTATTCTATCCGCAGCCATTTTAATTTCAATCGCTATTTTAAGTGGTAATTCAGTTTTATATTCCTCACGTAGTCAAATTAAAGGATTGACCACATCAGTTGCTCTTTGGGCTACTGCAGTATTAGGATTAAGCTTAGGAGCAGGATTTTATACAGTCTCTATTGTATGTATTGTTTTACTCATTATATCGTTATCATTATTACCAAAACTAGAAATTTATTTAAAAGACCGTTCCAATCATTTTGAAATTCATTTGGAATTGAAAAATAAATCAAACTTACAAGATTTTGTAACCACATTACGTAAACTAGGAATTGTCATTGATGATATTGAGTCAAATCCAGCATATGCAAATTCAGGATTAAGTGTATATACCATTTCTTTGAGTATTTACTCAAAAGAATTAAAACAATACAAAAAGCATTCAGAAATTATTGAAGCTCTAAGTAGTTTAGAATATGTAAATTTCATAGAAGAAATGAAATAGATATAATGAAATCATAAAAAAAGTATGACGCCATGTCATACTTTTTATCAATTATGAATTTCTTTTCTTTTGAATATGATTTTTAATAGCTTGAAAACTTTCATCACTAATGACATGTTCAATGCGACATGCATCTTCTAAAGCAACTTTTTCACTTACTCCAATACTCATAAATAGTTCAGAAATGAGTTTGTGTTTTTCATACGTTTTATCAGCAATTGCTTTTCCTTCCTCAGTTAAGGTAATTAAGCCATTTTTATCCATAACAATATAATGATTTTCCTTTAGCTTTTTCATAGCAATGCTAACACTTGCTTTTGTAAATTTCATATCATTTGCAATATCAATAGAGCGTACGCTTCCATTTTTTTCTTTTAATATTAGAATTCGTTCTAAATAATTTTCCATAGATTCTTGTGTCTTCATGCATATTCCTCATTTCTTATCGTTCTTTATTTATGTTAATTATATCACTTTTTAAAAAAATGTAAATAAGATAATTCAATATTACTTTTTTTGTTTATAATTGAATTGAATTTGACTAAACTGTCAATTTATGATATAATAATTGTAACTTATATAAGAGGGGGAGTATGATGAAAATTGGGATTACTGCTGATTGCAGCTCTGGCTTAGAATATGCACCGTTTAAACATAATGTAAAAATAACAAGAACAGCTATCCATTTTGGTCAAGAAACTTTGATCGATGGTATTGATATAACTGCTGATGAGTTTTATGAAAAATTAAAACAAACAGACATCATTCCATCAACTTCTGCCCCTACTCCAGGTGAGATTGCGAAAAGAGTGGAAGAGTGGAAAGAAGAAGGATGTACAGATGTCATTCATTTTGCCATTTCTTATGCATTAAGTACATATGGAGAAAACCTTGAAATAACAGGAAATGATTTAGTTGATGGTGTTCGTGTTCATGTCTTTAATTCAAATACAGCATGTTTAATGGAAGGATATAATGCATATTATGCACAAAAACTTGCTGAAAAAGGATACAGTGTTGAAGAAATATTTTCTGAATGTGATAAAGTTCGAAAAGGAACAACTGCCTTTTTTGTGGTTGATGACATTAAATATTTAGTTAAAAATGGACGCTTAAGTAAAGCAGCTGGTTTAATTGGAAGTGTTGCAAAGATTAAACCCATATTGAATTTAAATGATGAAGGAAAAATTGTTCCATTTGAAAAGACAAGAACTCATGTAAAAGCAATTTCAAGATGTTTAGATTTAATTGAAGAAAAATCAAAAGATGCCAAGAAAGTATTATATATCGTATTACATACAGGACGATTAGAAGATGCTAAAAGAGTGGCTCAAGAATTAGAATCTAAAGTAGCGAATGCGAAAAAAATTGATATTGTAACTGTAACACCAACAGTTGGGGCTCATATTGGCTGTGGTATTATAGGAATTGGTCGAATTATATTAGATGACTTAAAAGAAGAACTTGTATAACTTTTCCTTTTAACAAGTTTCAACAAAGATATCACTACTAGAGAAATGTGGTATCTTTTTTATTTCCTTTTAAAAACAATTATAACTTAAAGATAATCCTTTTTGAATTTAAAGTAAATAATTTAATTATGAAAAAGCATAATAATTAAATAAAAAAGAGAAATTTACACCTTTCTTTTTAATGTTTTTTAATTGTATAAAAATGGTTTTTCGTGTATAATATAATCAAGAAATAATTTACCATCATGGAGGAATAAAAATGAATTGGAATTTACAATATTTATTTGAAACAGAACAACAATTTGAACAATCTGTTGCTCAATTAAGTGATTATATTGACAAATTAAAATCAATGGAAGGAACATTACACGAGAAAACAAAGTTTCGTGATTTCCTTTTATTACAAAAAAAGCTTGAAGAAGATTTAGGTAGAACATATCAATATGCTCATTTAAGAAGTGATTTAAACCGAAAAGATGTTCAGAACATGAGTTGGGTTGCAAAAATGCAAAATTTACTTGCCCAAATTAATCAAGCTATGTCATGGAGTGATCCTGAAATTCTTTCTTTAGGTGAAGATAAAGTGTATTCATTTTTAGATGAATTTCCTGAAATAGAAGAATTTAGGTTTTCTTTAGAAAAACTATTTAGAAAAAATGAACATATTTTAGATACCAAAAGTGAAAGACTTTTATCTTACTTTGATCCTATTTCTAATCGTGGAGGGGATTTATATAGTTCATTAAGTGTTAGTGACTATACACCAAAAACCATTCGTTTAAAAGATAAAACGAAAGTCACAGTAACGCAAGGAAATTGGCGTTCTCTAATTGCAAATAGTAAAGATGCAAGTGATAGAAAGAAAATTTTTGAAGCTATTTTTTCTTATTATGAAGAACATAAAACAACATATGCTGATATTTATCATACAGTATTATTAACCAATAAAGCAAAAAAGGAATCTAGAAATTATTCGTCTATCTTAGAAAGCTATTTATTTGGAAACAATATTCCAACATCTGTTTTCTTAAATTTAGTTAAAGTAGCTTCTAGTCAAAATCAATCCCTAAAAAAATATATTCAATTAAGAAAAGAAATTTTAGGGCTAAAGGAACATTATACCTATGATCGTTTCTTAGAACTTGCCCATTCAAACAAGACTTATACTTACGAAGAAGCAAAAGAAATGTTCTTTAAATCCATTGCTCACCTTCCAAAAAATTTTCAAGATAAAGCTCATGAAGTTTTAAAAGAAGGTTTTGTTGATGTGTACGAAAAAGATGGAAAAAGAACAGGCGCATATTCATCTAGTATGGCAAATTTGCATCCTTATATTTTACTGAACTTTAATCACACATTAGATGATGTTTTCACTGTTGCTCATGAGGCTGGACATTCTATTCATTCCATGTATGCCGCTGAAACTCAACCAACGATGTTACAAGATTATACGATTTTTGTTGCTGAAATAGCTTCAACATTCAATGAACATATGTTATTAGATTACTTAATGAAACAAGGTAGTACAAGTAAAGAAGAAAAAATTATGTTATTACAAAAAGCTATTGATGAAATTTACGCAACATTTTATCGTCAAACCTTGTTTGCTGAATATGAATATGAAGCAAGCAAATTAATTGAAAATAATGAACCTATTCATTATGAAGCATTATCTAATATTATGATTCGTTTATATAAAAAGTACTATGATCAAGATATTAAAAAGGAAAAAGTTAAACAATATGTTTGGGCATATATTCCTCATTTATTCTATACACCATTTTATGTCTATCAATATGCAACTAGTTTTGCAGCAAGTTTTAAATTGTATAAAGATGTCAAAGAAAATAAAGAAGGTGCATTTGATCGATATGTTGGTCTACTAAAATCTGGAGGATCAAAATATCCAGTAGAACAGGTTAGAGAAGCTGGAGTCGATTTTACGAAAGAAGAAACCTTCATGGCTGTTGTTGAACGAATGAATGAGCTTGTAAATGAATTAGAAAAAGTGATTAGATCATAAGGACAATAGGAAATAATAGTTTAGCAAAAATGAAGGTAAAATAAAATATTTTTAAAATTAAGGGAGAAAACGATGAAGAGAATTACAAATTATCATAGCCATATTGCCTTGTGTGGTCATGCTGAAGGGACTGTTGAAGATTACATTCAAGAAGCCATTCGAAATCACTATGAAGAAGTGGGAATTTCAGATCATGCTCCCATCCCTTCAGAATGGATGCCCTTTTCCACATATCAATATCTTTGGTTAGATCAAATGATGACATTACAAGATTTTAATGAAAAATATTTACCAGAACTTGAAATGTGTATTAAAAAATATCCAATGATTCATATTTTAAAAGGACTAGAAATAGAATATGTCCCTCATCATTTAGATTACTATGATATGTTAAGAAGAAAATTAGATTATTTTAATTTAGGAATTCATTATTTTCAAAGTGAAAATAATATCGTTTCAACATATGATCATATCTCTAATCAAAATATGATAGATTATGTTCAAACTTTAGAAGAAGCTATCAAAACTGGTTTGTTTACCACGTTTGTTCATCCTGATTTGTATTTACTTTGTGTGCAAAACTTTACTTCATTTCATGAACAATTAGCAAGAAAAATCATTGAATTATGTATAAAATATCAAGTTTATTTGGAAGTTAATGCCAATGGAAAAGGAAAATATCCAAAAGAAGAATTTTGGAAAATTGTGAAAGAGTATCCAGATGCTTTGATATTAATTGGTAGTGATGCACATCGTATTCAAGATTTTCATGGAAAACAAGTAAAAGATGCAATTTCATTTGCTGAAAAGTTGGGCTTAAACATCCAAGAGAGAATGAAGTTAAAACCATGGAAGTAAAAATTAGAAATGTTCAATTAAGTGATGCATTTGATTTACTAAAAATATATGAACCCTACGTAATGCATACTTTTATTACTTATGAATATTCATTACCTACCATCGATGAATTTCAAAAAAGAATTAAAACCATTTCTAAAGATTTTCCGTTCTTAGTAGCAACAATAGAAGAAAAAATTGTTGGCTATGCTTATGGAAATCATTTTAGAGAAAGAAAAGCTTTTGATTGGGATTGTGAACTTTCAATTTATGTTGATGAAAACTATCAACACCAAGGAATTGGAAAAAAACTATATGAAAAACTAATATTTATATTAAGAGAACTTCATTTTCATAATCTTTACGCACTTATTGCTTCACCAAATCCTCAAAGTGAACAGTTTCACGTTTCCTTTGGCTTTACACAAGTTGGATATTATCCGCAGATTGGATATAAGTTTCATCAATGGAACAGCTTAACGATTTATCATAAAAGAATTCAAGATGAATCTGTAGTTTTACCTACCCTTTCTTATTCCAAGTGGTATAAGTAAAATAAAAGCACCCATTAAGGGTGTTTTTATTCATCAAATTCCATTCGACCCACAATAATCTTGGCAATCAGCTTACTTCCTTCAGTAGTTGGGTGAATACCATCATTTGACCAATAGTAAGGTTCTTTAATCAAACTAGCTTGGGCAAATATACCGTCTAAAGGAATATAATCAACAGCATACTGTCTTGCTAATTGACGAATGATTTCTACTTTTCTCCATAACTCTTCACGAAAAATTGTTTTTTCAGGATCAGTATCAATAATAAAAGGTTCTAAAATTGTAATGGGACAATGAAAATCATTCTTTAAGTTTTTTAAAACAAATTCATAGTTTTCTTTAAATGCCTCATCAGTAACGAGTTCATCTTTTAAATAATGATCCCAAACATCGTTGATTCCAATTAAAATATAAACAGCATCAGGATTTATTTTTTTAAAATCCTCTTCATATCTTTGAACTAAATGTTCTGTTTTATCGCCACTAACTCCACGATTTAGAATGGTTACTTCTTTATGTTGAAGGAGTTCTTTCACATATTTTGGATAACCTTCTCCTAAATCATAGTAATTTTCTCTTATTCTATGACAATCTGTAATACTATCTCCTTGAAATAAAATAGTTGTTCTTTCATGAATTTTCATTCTATCACCTCGGTAATATTATAAACATATTTTAATAAATAGTAAAGATAAAAAAGGAAAAAAATTTTTGCAATATAGTAAAATCACATATTTTAGCGACAATAAATGACAAAAAATAATATATTTTTTGAATTTTTCTTGACTTTTCTAGTTGTTTAAATTATAATAAAAACATATTAGAAATAAAATAAATATGCGAAAATCGCATAAGTGAGGAGATATTTTTATGGACATAAAAGTTAAAAAAAATGGGCTTATAAAATTACCACAAGAAGTTATGGATGAACTTTATATTGAAGAAGGAGATTTATTATCAATTCAAATTGAAAATGATAAGATTATTTTATCTGAAACAACAGCATATCCAAAAAAGTTTTATCGTTTTTTGGCAGATAAGGCAATGGAACTAAAAAAGAATCATGATAAATATGGAATTGGAACCATTCAATCGGAAGAAGAGATGTTAAAAGGAATTATGAAAATGATGGAAATTGAAGAAAAAAAGAAATAAAATCAACTGCTTTAGAAAAAAATCTAAAGCAGCTTTTATAAAGAAATTAATTTTGCATAATGAAATCAATTTCATTTTGTAATTTAAGGGAAATATGCTATAATACCTTTAATCATTTTGGTAACAAAATTTTTCTTTTTTCATATATTAAATTGAGGTGTTTTTATGAGATATTTTAAATCAATTAAAGAAAGAGATCCTGCGGCAAGACATTGGTTACAAATTTTATTATTATATCCATGTGTTCGTGTCATGTTTTGGTTTAGAATTGCTCATTTCTTCTATAACATCAAACTAAAATTTATTGGTGAAGGAATTATGTTCCTTGTTCGAAGAAGATATGGTATAGAGATTCACCCAGCTGCTAAAATTGGGAAAAGATTGTTTATTGATCATGGAGTTGGTGTCGTTATCGGAGAAACGACTATTATCGGTGATGATTGTACCATTTATCAAGGGGTTTCTTTGGGAGGAACCGGAAAAGAGAAAGGAAAGAGGCATCCAACCATAGGTAATCGTGTTATGATTGGTGCAGGTGCACAAATTCTTGGAAATGTAACGATTGGGGATAATACAAAAATAGGAGCAAATACTGTTGTACTACATAATGTTGATGCAAATCAAACCGTTGTTGGTGTTAAAGGAAAAGAAATCATCAAAGAAGAAAATGAAGCAAAAGGAAACCCATCTTAAAGGATTTCCTTTTCTTTTTCAAAAAAATCTTAAAAACACTTTCATAATTATGTAAATCATGTTATAACCCGAGTTTAGGCTCTTATTCATATTGGCTGGCTTTATCATTGTAAAAGTAAGCACCTTAGTAGCTCGAAACTACATCTACCATAG
>CANQVW010000048.1 GCA_947627395.1 uncultured Bacilli bacterium
AGAATAACTAAAAGTCAATCTAATAGTTTAAAGAAGTTCTTAAGGAAAGATGTAATAAATGAAAAAACAGGAGAAATTATTGAATTTAAAATAGGTATAAAAATGATACAAAATTATTATTGTAATACCTAATGTATGTACATAATTATTCAAAATGAAAAATAATACAAAAAAAATTAAAGCTAAAATAAATAAAAATAGTTTATTTTTAGCTGTTTTTTAAATTAATTAAATCAGAAATAATTATAAATTTAATAAAATTTAAACGAATTTGATAAATTTTATATTTACTTTACAAATTTCATCATTACGGAATGTTTTTTATTTTTAATATAATTTTTTAAATAATTTACATTTTATTGTAATTGAAAACAAAATCAATTTCATTTGATTTCCTAATTTCTTTATGGCAATCTAAATTCATTTACAATAAGTTGTAAATATTTAATGATTAAAAAGTTCATATTAATTAATTCTGTTTGAATTAAGTGACTTATCTTTTACAACTCATTTCTACGTATTAGTTTAACCCTATTTTTCATATATTGGTTCAACTTCTTATCAACACAATAAACATAACATCCTTTCATCCCTCTTGTCATTAGTGTTCGGTATGTATTTTTAATAATTTCATCAGCTATTTGTTTTGCTTTTTCTTGTCCTTGTTCCTTAGAAATCTTATTTAAGCCTTTTAATGATTGATCTGTTTTAGCTCTTTTAGAATAATCTGTAATGATTTTACCACTTTCATATTTTAAATCTTCACCAATAATGACTCCTACATAATCAAATTCTAAACCTTGACATGTGTGAATGCACCCTACTTCATATACAGAATTTGAATCAATTGCCCAGGTATGAGAATTTGCTAAATTCCAACTCATTTCAAATCGATGTTCTGGAATAATAATATCATGTATATTGCTATTATTTTTTCCTTCACTAAGCCAATTCCAACAATATCCAGCAACGATTCTCGATTTATTATTTACTTTATTCTTTTCTATTATTAAATCTCTAATATCGTTTGGATTATCAAATACTTTAAAATCATAGTTAAAATCCATATTATCAAAATTAGCAGTTTTTCTTATACCTAATAAATTGTCTAACCAGGCCAAATATCCATCAGAACCATTACATCTAAATTGACTTTCTAATTCAACAATTTGTAATTCAGCATTTAATTCTTTAGCATATTTCTTAATTTGATCAATAGAACCAATATCTTTTAATGTAACTTTTTGATTTTCATCAATGAAGAAAATAGAAAATCTTGAAGCATTGATTATTTCTTTAATTTGATTTTCACCTAAATTTTGAAACATACCTGATTTAGCATTTAATCTATGAGCTTCATCAACAATTAGGCAGTCAATTTCATTGGACGTTGAATCAATAAATTGACCAGAGCCTTGAAACAAATTATTAATATAAGTCATATTAAAAGTTCCCTTTAATTTATCTCTAAATACTGCACGTGGTGCTGAATTTTTTGTTACATAAAAACTTGTCATATGCCTTTTGGTTAATTCAACCAATAGATTAATTGCAAGAACCGATTTGCCCGTTCCTGGTCCACCTTGAACTACAATAACATTCTTTTTATTGCTTTGAATTGTGTCTACTGCTGTTTTAACGGCATTTTCATATACAACTTTTTGTTCATCAATCATATTAAATTCTTTATTTCCTTGAAGCATTTTGATTAATGAATCTTGTAGTCTTTTAGATGGTCTAATTTTACCATTATCTATTTTATATAATAGTTCTCTATTATCCCCTTCGACAATATATTTTTTGATAAATTTTCTTAATTTTTCAAAATCATTTGTTCCAAACATAGGCGCTTCTTGAATGTATTCTTGATATTGTTCACTACAAATGGGATCATCATTTTTTAAATCATAATTATGTAAAAATACACAAGGATATAAACCAATATCATCTAATTGAACTGTTTCATTAAAGTCTTTTATTAAATTAGCATAACTCATCGCTTGATAGGATGGATGTGCTACTTCTCTTATGGCTCCTCCTGTAAATGTTGATACAATTCCATCTTTATGTTCAACAGCTGTACATGTTTCCCATTGTTTTAGTTCAATGATAATGACAGAATCTTTTCTTTTGCTATCTCTTCCAGATAAAATAAAATCAATCCTTTTAGATGTAGTGGGTATATTAAATTCAATGGCCACCCCTGTATTATTAGGTATTTGATCATCATCTAAAACACCTCTCATATATAGCATTGAATTCTTCCACGAATTCAATTGTGAATTGGTAGTTCTACCAAAAAATTTTTTATATTTATCATATATTTTGTCAACAATATAATTTAAATTTACATCATTCATAAATGTTGATTTAATTCCTTCATATACTAACATTTTTCCACACCTTTTCTATGACAATTTATTATATTTTGTACTTTTACCTTTAAATTTTTCAATTGGATATTTCTCAGCTGTTTTCTTCATTTTTTCTAAAACAATTTGTTTGGGATCAAGTTTCAATTTATCAGCTAATAATAAACAATAATTTATAACATCAGCCAATTCTTCTTTTACATCATTAATATTGAAATCATTATTCCATTGAAAACATTCTAATAATTCTCCTGCTTCTATTGAAATACTTTTTGCTAAATTCTCTGGTGAATGGAATTGATCCCAATCTCTTTCTTCATTAAATTTAATTATTTCCTTTATTAATTCTTCCATAATAACTCCTAAAATTTAATATTTTTTATTCTAACTTTACATCTTCTTCAATTTTATTGTAAATATGAATTCGATTGTCCACATTAATTTGGTTCACCATCCAACCTCTTGCCATACATAATTTAATAAACTCATCAATTCTATTTTGACCATTCATTTCTTTTAATGTAATGACAACTCCAAAGGGCATTGTTTTATCAAACTGTGTGGATAATCTTTCTTTTGCTTTAATACTAATTCCCCAATCACCATTACCAAATAGTGATTTTGGTCTTTTTCTTGAATTTACTTTTTCATTAATGTGTTTAATATTATCCCATTTTCGATAATTTTTTCTTGCTGAATCTTCATAAATCCCTATTTCAATCTTTTCATCTTGTTTATTTTCATTGATGTCATCAATGGTTATTTTACTTTTATCTATTTTCACTCTTCCAAAATGAATATCTAATTCAGTATCTGTATAATCTACTCCTTGATTTCTTGAACATTTAGGAAAATAACACAACGTAGCTTTTGCAAGAAATGGTTGCTTTTTATTCACTGAAGGAACAGGAATATGGTAATTATATGCTTCATATTGTTCTATAGTTTCCATCAATACAAAACGAATTTCATCACTTGGGGATTTTAAAATATCTTCTATTCTAATGGGTACTACACCATATCCAATGGCATGACTAATGTCATCTTTTCTATTCCATCCTGCTGCTGAATCAATTATTAGTGCTTTCGCAATTTCTCTACTTAATCCCATTTTACATATTAAATAGGCAAGTTTTCTTGCAATCCATGGGGCAGCAAATGAAGTTCCTGCAACATATCTTTCACCAAATGGACCACACACCTTTATTGGTTCATATTGATCTCCTCCATAATAACTTACATCTGGTTTATAAAAGAAGGATAAAACGGGCCCTGTTCTATGATACGATGCTGGTTGTTGATCTCTTGTGACTGAATTGACAACCATTGAATTTATGGAATCTGCTGGTGATCCTATTCTTTTTGAATTTGGGAATTTTTCACTGATGTTCGTTCCTGCAACAACAAAGATAATATCATATTTAGATTGAATATCATCTAATTCTGCTCCTACTAAGGATATAAAATTAGGATGAACTTCTAATGCTGAACCTAAAGATAAATTCCATACTTTAATATCTGTATTTGTTATAACAATTTCTCTAATTTGTCTTAAGATTGTAAATGCACTAAAATTATTTCCTGTTGCTACTCCAAAATGTCTAACTCTAAATCTGCCACAACCATCATCTAAATCTGGATTAATGGTTGCACCATCCACTATAATGGAAGTAACAGATGTACCATGAACACAATCATTTAATGTTGTTGTTTCTGAAATGTTTTTATCTAATCTAGGTTGATAATCAACCCATTCATGAAAATATACTTGTTCATCAAATAATGTATCTATGACCCCTATAATTGGTTCATTCGTTGGTTTTGGTATTTTAACAAGCCCCTGACTAGTGAATGATTTACTTTCAAATGGAGGAATTTCTTGTAAATCTTTTACTTGCATAGCAATCAAGTAAGGTGCCTTTTCTTTTAATAATTCAGTCTCTTTTGGTGTTAATCTCATTGTAACATCATCTAATATTTGATGATCAAACAAATGAATCCCTATTTTTCTTAATAAATCAACGGTTTTAAATTTAGTTTTGTAAATGGTAATAACTACATTATCTTTCATTTCTGAAACATCTTCATCAATGTTAAATCGTCTTACATAATATGAATCAACAATAAGTTGCATAAACATGGTTAAAGAAATATCTTTAAAATTATATTGATTTTTGTTGTTATGAATACTTTCCATTTTGCTTTGATTCATTTCTCCATTAAATTGATGAAGTAATATATCATAAGCTATTTCTAATTTTACTATAGCTTTTTCTAGTTCATTTAAACTCATATAATGAGTAAAAACATGATTGATTTTATTGTCAATGGTTTCAAATTTAGATCCACAAATAGAATCATTTTTATCTAAAAATATTGCTTTAATTCTATTACTTTTTGCAACAACTTGGATATAATGAACACTTATTAAAGCTCCATCAATTAAAGTATCATTTTCCCATTTATTTAAAATGACCTTTAAATCTTGAATAAGTTGATGAACATGATTAGCATTCACTTTAGCTTGACTAGGTAATTTAGGATAACTTGGTACATTCTTATTTTTTCTACTTAAAAATGTTCCTTTTAATTCGATGATATCATTCATCTATATCCACCTTCAATTCTCTTGCGACTTGACTTTTAGAAATTCCTGTTAATATTTCAATTTCTCTTACAGTAAATCCTTGTAAACGTAATGTTTTTAAATCATTTGTATGATTAGAACAAATTGAATTATATAATTTCTTTAAATAATCAAATTCATTATCATTACTAAAGGCAAGTGAAGTTTTAATGACATTTTTTAACTCACCTGGACTTAAAATAGGATTCATTAAATTAATGATTTTTTTGAATAATCTAATGTTTTTACCAGCATATTTAAATTTTGTTAAAAAATGATTTAAGAAGGATTCTGATATTTCAATAAGATCTTCTTTAGTATACCGATCAAAATCAATTATAGCATCAAATCTTCTAAGAATTGCTTTATCAAAGTATTTGAATAAATTTGTTGTTGCAACTAAAACTATTCTTTCATCTAAATTATCAAATTCTTTTAATAATGTTGATGTGGCTCTTCCCATTTCTCTTATATCATTGTTATTTGTACGATCTAATGCAATTGCATCAATTTCATCAAATAATACAATGATACTATCAGGATGATTAAAATTCTTTAATTCATTAAATAAGGAGGTAATATTTTTTTGTGTTTGTCCTAATTTACTATCAATAACTGTGGAAAAGTCTATACTAAATAAATCCCTTTTTAAAATTCTTGCAAGTTGTTTGGCTGCTTCTGTTTTACCTGTACCAGGAGCACCTTGAAAAAGAAATTTATGAATACCAACATTATGTCCAATAGCATTAACAATTCCCATGAAATCTTGAAAAATAACTTCAGGTAATTTTAAACTACTATTGTTTATAGTTTCTTTTCTAAAGAAACTTGAATAATCATCATTTAATTGAGGAATAAAAGCATTTGCATCATATAATAATGCCATGATGTATTCAGCAAGTTCATAATCACCTGTACTATCAAATTCTTTTGCTATTTCATTAGCTTCTTCACGAAATCCAATTTCATTTTTTTCAGCATGATATTTAATCAAATTAATAATACTTTTCTTTTTCATTTTAGTTACTCCTAAAAAATTTCTAAATGTTTTCTTTACTATATAGAATCATCATTATATTTATTGTATCATGTTTGGGACATAATATCAATATCATGGACAAAATATTTATAATTAAAAAGTATGAATAACTTTACTCATACTTTTTGGTCAAAGAAAAATTTGGTGCCCGTTACAAAAAAATGATTTGACTAATCTTTTTAATTCCTTAAGAAATCTTTTTGTTTAAATAATTTTTATTTTATTATATCTAATTATTCATTAAAATTAATCCAATCCCTTAAATCTTTATGGTAATCATAATATTTAATTTCTAAATATAAATAAAATTATGTTCCTTTTTTTAACAACAATCCCTCCTTTAACTTTTGGTAAATTTCTACGATTAACATTTATATTTGTTATATAATTCTTCAATGCATTTGCTTTGATTGTTGTATCTTCTACTCGATATGCAATTGGTTTTGTATCAAATATACCTACACTTCCATCTTTATATTTAACAATAAAATCAAGTAAAAATGTATTCGTACCATTATTATATTCAATTCCAAAGTCAATTCTCATAAGTTCAATGCCGTTTTTGTAATACCATTCAACTTCTCCTTGTTTATCTAAATAATGTAAAAAGTCTTTTTCTGACTGATTATTCGCTAAATTTTCTTTATTTTTTAAAACATACAATGGTTGATATAATGATTTTAAACATGGTAATTCACATGTGTTTCAATTGAATAAAGTCTTACCTCTTTAATTTTAAATTGATAATTATCACCTTTTTATAAGATTCTTTTGAAACCATTTCTCTAAATTTTTTTCTTGCATTAGATAATATTTTAAAAAAATGTCTTTATTGTTAACAACAATTTTCATAATTGATAAAATTTTTTCATTTCTTGAAAAAACATTATAAAATAAATTAAATGTATCAACAATCGCTGATGTGATGGGAGACATAGATCTAATATAAGCTAATCATTTAAATTTTTTCAATGATTAAATCATATTGCATGACAATACCATTTTCTGGCATTAGCACAAAAGCTTGATTACACTGTTTTAATTTGTCAATATTTTCAGCTTCAATTCCTGTATTAGTTTTAGCTAATATTTTATCTTTAATTTTAATTTCTAAATTCAATTGATTATAAGTTACATAATTATTTTTATCATCTTCAGTTAATTAAAAATAATTTGTGAATTCTTTCATAAAATAATACCCAAATCTAGAATCAGCTGAATTATAATCGCCTTGTCTTGAACGATAAAATGATATTAATTGTGTTTGTTCCCAAACATAATTAGAGTGTTGATAAATTTTTATTTTTGTTAAATGTAAAAAAAGACTGCTAACATTTTAATTTGTCAACAGTCTGCAAGAGGAATGTAAAATACAACCCTCTTCTTATTAATTTCATTTTCAATCATTTTGAATGTCTTTTTCAAATTTATTTATCTTTTTTCTTTAATAGTAATTTCTTTTATAACTTTACAAGAATTACCAATTACTAAAACACTTTTTTGAATATTTTTTGTCACAACTGAACCTGCACCAATCACGCTTATTACCCTCAATTGATGCACCAGGAAGAATGGTAACATTTGCACCAAACCAAACAATATTTCCAATGTTGATCAGCTTATTATTAAAAACATCCTTTAAACGCTCATTCGGATTGATAGAATGATTAGTACAAATAAGTTTACAATTTGGATCAATTAAAGCGCAACTACCAATATCAATAAAATTAGTATCTAGAAAAGTACAATCGAAGTTGATCACTGCCATTTCATGAAAGCGAATATTTTTACCAAAAATACAACGGAATCCATCTTCAATAAAAACATATTCGTTATATCCAGTTACAAGTTCTTTGATAATTTCTGTTCTTTTAGGATCAGATGGTTTTAAATGATGAAATTCGTAAAGCTATCCTTTACCTTACTTTGAAAAAGATATATTTCTTTATCTCTGCGATCAAATTGTTCGCCTGATAGAGCTTTTTCTAGTTCAATTATCATTATTCTTCAACAATTTCTACACTATATTTTTCATCAAGGCCATGTTCTTTTAAAAAAGCATTGAATTCTTCTGAAAGTTGTTTTGCTGAATATTCGTTATCATTAGCATTTACTCTATGAGCATTGATGTTTGCTTTTGTCTTTTGATTGAGTTCATCAATTTTTCTTGCAGTATCCGCATTTGCATTTTTAGCACCTTTTTTCATGTTTTCAATTACAAGACGGCATTTTGCTTTAAATCCTTTGGTATGAAGGAATTCTTTAAATTCTTGATTTTCTTTTGAGTTTCTTACTGCTTCGATATTAGCTTTATCTTGCTCATGTTGATGGTGAGCATTTTCTTTCATTTGACTAAAGGCCACTTTAAATTTAGCCTTAATCCCTTTTGTGTGACAAAATTCTTCAAATTGTTTTGAGATTTCTTCTTGAGATGTGGCATAATCAGTTTTATAGTTTTCCATATTATTTTTCCTCCTATTTTCAATATTTTTTTGATTATTTTCCGAATGAATGGTTAAAATTTTAATTTTTTCTTTAAAAGTTTTAGCTTCCATGAATTGATTAAATTCATCATCACTTATTACATTATTTGTATAAGTATCATTATTATTTTTCATTTTAAATGATCATCACCTCAATTTTTAAACCAAACTTGTTTTGTTAAGGATGAGTTTACTTACAAATGCAAGACCTATGCTAAATAAGATTCCTCCAGCAAGACACATAATGACATGTAAAATTCCTGCATCCAGTGGTGTCATCATAGGAATCATCATAAATAAAAGCATTCCACCACCTAAAACACAAATAATAGATAGCCATAATTTGGTTTTTGCAACACATGATAACGTTAAAGCGATAGCAATAAAGATAAGTAAAATAAACATTTTTGAAAGTAAACAACAAATGATTGTACCTACATTAAATCCATCCATACTAAATGGAAGTCCAGCAATTGCTCCACCAATCATTCCTCCAATAAAGAATAAAAATAGCATGCCAATACTTGCGATAAAACAAGTAATCGTTTTAGATATAACATATTCCATTCTATTTGCTCTGATGGTAAATAGATTTTTCACGTAACCACTCCTAAAATCTTCACTAACAAAGATACAAACAAAAATTGCTACAATAAAATAAATGAGATTAATATTACACATACTTGTTAAATCCATTGACATGCTAGCATTTGATGTAGCACCTAAAATTTGCCATACATTGGTAAATGTTTCCACTACCGTTTCTTTTCCGGTTGTTGGATCAACCATAGTAGTATTCCCCATAAAACTAGTCATTACAAGAATTAAAACGGGAATCATGAAACATATGCCGAACATGATATAGACGAAAGGAGTTTTAAACATTCTTCTTCGATCCACTTTTAACATACTCCTAAGATGATTTAAATGAACTTTATTCATTATAACTTCCTCCTTTATCCATAAGATGAGTGTAATATTCTTCTAAATTAATTTTGGCTGTTTGAACTTCTATAGGTAAAATATTTTGACTATAGAGATAACTTACAACATCTTTTGCTAAACAAGAATCATAAATACGAAGTTCCTCATTTTCTTCAATAACTTTTTTGTATCTTTTTTCTAAGCTTTGTTTAGTTTCTATATTGTTTTTAGTTTTAATAGCAATATAGGTTGGGCATTCCTTTTCTAATTCTTCTGCAGTCATTTCTTTAATCATTTTACCATTTCGAATAATTCCATAATGAGTGGCGATTTTTTCAAGTTCACTTAAAATATGAGATGAAATTAAAACAGTAGAGTTTAAATTTTTGGTAATATCAATTAATACTTCTCGCATGATTCTCATCCCATCTGCATCTAATCCATTAATAGGTTCATCAAGAATTAATAGTTTTGGGTGTCCTAGTAAGGCAAATGCAATGCCAATTCTTTGTTTCATCCCCAAAGAACAATTTTTAAATTTATTCGAAGCTGATCCTTCCATTCTTACAATTTTTAATACTCTTCTAACTTCTTCATTTTCATTTTTGATGCCTAAATTAGCTGCTTGGATTTTCATATTATCCCAAACACTGATATTAGGAAAACAACCTGGGCTTTCAATTAAAACACCGATTTGTGACCTAATTTCTTGATCATTATAATCTTTACCAAATAATTTTATTTCACCACTATTGGGTCTAATGAGTCCACATATGAGTTTTTCTGTTGTTGATTTACCAGATCCATTTTCACCAATAAAGCCATAAATTGCACCCATCGGAACCGTCATATTTAAATTTGATAAAGCTTGTTTTTCTCCATAATTTTTGCCTAAATTTTTGATTTCAATTGCATTCATAATTCTTTACTCCTTAATAACAATCTCTTTTTGATAACACTAAGGTTCCAACTATGTTATAAATAACTGTCCAAAGTAGACTTACGCCAAGACAAGTAATTAAACTAATAATATTTGATGATAAACAAGCATTCACGGATGAACCATATAAAAAGATATTTAAAATGGATGAATTTCCAACAACTGATGCTGCCCCAATGACAGGAATACCTGTTCCAAGAACAAAACATAAAGCAATAGAGATACCAAATTTTCTTCTAAAGATAATGTTAATAAAAGTATATAAACTTGCCCACCCTAAACTCATAGTCATCTTGCCTAAAATGGCTAAGATAAGTGAACCAGCATGAACTTTAAATGATAACCCCGTAAAAGCACCAGCAAGAATGCCACCAATAAGATAAGTGATACACATACACATCATTGAAAAGGCACTAATAATGGTCTTAGACATCATATAATCTTGTTTTTTTGAATGCGTTGTAAATAATTGTTTTACATAACCACTATGGTAATCATG
>CANQVW010000049.1 GCA_947627395.1 uncultured Bacilli bacterium
ATACATGTTTCTTCAAAAGTAGATGTTCAAAATGCATCAATAAATGTAATTTTGAATATCCACATGAAATAAAAGTTACAGATACCCATTATGTTACCTGCTATCTGTATGAAGAGGAGGATAACAACAATGGACGAATTGAATGAACTTTATATAAAACTATGTAGTTCACTGATTCTTGCTAGCTTATATCGTAAAAATATTTCTTTTTCAATTCAAATGGAAGAAAATCATATTCAAGTTTACTATGATAAGAAAAAATATCTAATTTCATCTCTTGAGGATGTTCACCAATTGATTGATGAATTAAATGAAAAAGAAACACTGGAATTAGATTATGCTCCAAAAGCTTTATTCGATGAAGAAGTGAGGGAGTCATTTGATTTTCTAATGGAATCAAAAACCCACCAATTTATGATTGAAGGTATGGGTAAAATGTCAATGGTAAATCAAAATGAGGAACAAATTGTTCCTGATGAGCGATATATATTAGAAGTAAGAAATCTAAAGAAATATTTCCCATTACAAAAGAATGCTTTTGGAAAAGCAAGAGCTTATTTAAGAGCTGTTGATCAAGTTTCTTTTGGTGTTGAAAAAGGAAAAACCATTGGTATCGTTGGTGAAAGTGGTTGTGGAAAAACAACACTTGGAAGGACAATTTTAAAACTATATGACATTACAGGCGGTCAAGTTTTCTTTGAAGGAAAAAATATTACCAATTATAATAAGAAACAAATGAGAAAATTACGTACTTCCATGCAATTGATTTTCCAAGATCCTTATTCTAGTCTTCCACCAAGAATGACGGTTGGTTCTATTATTGAAGAAGCTGTAAAAGTACACCACATTGTTCCAAAAGATAAAATAAAGGAACATGTTCAATCCATTATGAAACAATGTGGATTACAGTTACAATATTACGATCGTTATCCACACGAATTTAGTGGTGGACAACGTCAAAGAATTTGTATTGCAAGAGCTTTGGCTGTAAATCCTAAACTTGTTATTTGTGATGAACCTGTTAGTGCTTTGGATGTTTCTATTCAAGCCCAGATTATTAATCTATTAAAAGATTTGCAAACTAAATTAAATTTAACATATTTGTTTATTTCTCATGATTTATCTGTCGTTAAATATATTACCAATAGTATTATTGTAATGTATTTGGGAAATATGATGGAAATGGCCGATACAGATGAGATTTTTGAAAATCCAATGCATCCTTATACAGAAGCTTTGTTTTCTGCCGTTCCCGTTCCAAATCCAGATGCAAAAATGAACCGAATTGTATTAGAAGGAGATATACCATCTCCAGTACGTCCACCTCGTGGATGTAAATTTCACACACGTTGTTCTAAGTGCATGAGTGTATGTAAAATAGTGGAACCTGCATTTAAAGAAGTTAAACCAGGGCACTTTGTTGCCTGCCACTTATTCAATCCAGAGATAATGTCTCATTTGGATGAATATGATTCCATTGAAAAATACATTGCCTCAGAAGAAACAGCAACAGAAAGAATGGGAGAACATGGAATAAAAAAACATTCAACTCCTCAAATAGAAGAAGGAGATCCTTTGAAATTCTTATTTATTTCTGTTTGTCAATTAGCAATCGATTCTTGTTTAGCATTAAATCCTATTGAATTTAATGTTTATCTAAAAGAAAACAATGTTCATATCGAAGTAAGATTATCGACAGTTGATTGTGAAGAATATGTTGTAAAAGAAAAGAAAGATTATGAAGAATTGATTCAAACTTTCATTTCTAAAAAGTATATTCAAGAAAAAAAGAAACCATATCTACATGCATTAGATGAGCTGAATAAAATTTACGAAGAAGCAAAAAAAGATGCATCTTATCAATATCATATTTATCGTGGTCAGCGTCATGTTTTGATGAGTTCAAATAATGATGAAGATAAACTTGAGAAAGAAGAATTTCCTAAATCTTCTTTAGAATCTAATGTGCGCAACCGTCATGTTAAAATGAAAAAAACTAAGAAAATTTTAATTTCTTTGAAGAAGAAAAAATAATGAATGATTCTCCAAAGAAAAAGAAAAAGTTTGTGGATGATGGACGTACCATTTATCCAATGGATGTGGAAGGGTTTCGTTGGCATGATAAGAAAAAATCAAAGCTCGATGGCATAGATCGAAAAGAAAAAAGAATCATACGCCATGCTGCTTTTAAAGCTTATCTGCCTGCTCTCCTTTTAACACTACTTGGTTTTGGTTTAGCTATTTTGGTTGTATATTTATGGTTACGTTAATTCATACTAAAAGACACTAATGGAATATCCTATGTGTCTTTTTTTATTTAAAATTCTAAATTATGCCTTAAATTTCATTTTAGACGGTTTTATCAATTAAAGATGAATAATTATTTATAAATGAGTTAAAATGAATAAAACTAAAATTTAGACGATTTAAAAAACTTTTTTTCCTAGATTGAAGAAGTTTTAAAAATGTGGTATAATGTTTCATTGAATAGGGATGAGTTAACATGCAAATTAGTCAGGAAAAGAACATAAAACAAATTGTTATCGCATTTATTAAAAAAAATATTGTGATGTTTATTGCTTTATTTGCCGCTATCATTACAATGTTTTTTGTACCAATCGACAAAGAATATCTTCATTATTTTGACTTTAAAACATTAACCTGCTTATTTTGTACTTTAGCTGTTGTTTGTGCATTAAAAAACATTCAGTTTTTTTACATGCTTGCTCATAAAATTGTAAGTTTATTTAAAACTACAAGAAAGGCAATCTTGGGCCTGATTTATATCACTTTTATTGGTTCAATGTTAATTGCCAATGATATGGCTTTACTTACATTTTTACCTTTAGGCTATTTGGTATTAACGACAACTAAAAAGGAAAAATATATGGCATTTACGTTTGTTATGCAAAATATTGCCGCCAATTTAGGTGGGATGTTAACACCATTTGGTAATCCACAAAATCTTTATTTGTACACCAAATTTTCTATTCCAACAGTAGAATTCATGTCCATTATGGTCATTCCATTTGTCATTTCCATTTTATTAATGACGTTATGTTGTTTTATATTTATTCGTAAGGAAAATATGTCTATTGAAGAAGAAAATATTCCTTTTCAAAGAAATCGCACCATCATTTATTTACTTTTATTTGCATTTTCTATTTTGATTGTGTTTCGATTGATTCCTTATTGGATTGGACTCATTGTTATTTTTGCCTCTTTACTTTTCTTAGATCGTAAAGCATTAACTTTGGTCGATTATCCTTTATTATTTACTTTTGTTTTCTTTTTTATCTTTGCGGGGAATATGGGAAGAATTGAAGCTGTAAGAAATTTATTTTCTAAATTATTAGAAAAAAACACACTCATTGTCAGTGTTTTATCTTGTCAATGTATCAGTAATGTTCCATCCGCCATTTTACTTTCTCAATTTACCAATCAATATAAAGAATTGTTACTCGGGGTAAATATTGGTGGGGTAGGTACTTTAATTTCTTCACTCGCTAGTTTAATTACTTTTCGTGAATATGTAAAACATTATCCAAAGAAAGTAGGATATTATATTGGTTTATTTTCATTATTCAACTTTTCGTTTTTATTGATATTAACAATTGTGATGCTTATTATTCTATAAAGGAGGCAATATGAAAAAGAATCAAGTACAAAAAGAATTAGAAGAATTACTAGAAAAAAGTCTTTATGTCCATAAAGAGATTCCTGAAGTTGATTCATCTCGCGGAGCAGAAAGTACATGGCTTAAAAAAGAAGTAGAGGATGAAAAAATTTTATTTCAAGGTGCACAGCTAGATCAAGTAAAACTCTTTGGAAGAGGAGAATTAAGTATTGATGATACTATTGGAACTATTTTTCCTTCCTCTTTAAAAATAAAAACAGACACAGAAATTGAAAACATTAAACCAAGGCCAAATACAACAATTCATATCCAATTGGATCACCTTGATTTAACAAACTACAATCGTATTTCAGCTTGGATTTATCCTAAAGCTATAGGGTATCATAATTTTTATTTCCATTTTAGTTTAGGAAATCCAGGAAAAGAACAATTACATGCCCCAAGTTTAATTCCAAATCAATGGAATCATATTGTTTGGGAAATCAGTTCAATTGAAAGAAATGATGTTGATCACATTTCGATAACTCCTTTTTTAATGGGATGTCCACCAGAAGCAAAAAAAGAGATTGAAGTTTTTGTCAATTGTGTTAGTGCACAAAAAGTAAAGCCAACGTATGATAAAGGTTGGAACTTAGAAAATCGTATTGCCTATTGTCATAGTGGGTATGATACGTATGCACGTAAAGAAGCGCTTGTACAAGAATCTAAGGAATTTTATTTTTCAATTTATAATGAAGAAGGAAAAATGGTGTTTCAAAATGAAGTTCAAGAAGCAAAAAGTGCTTTAGGTACTTTTCAAATTCTTGATTTCACCTCATTTCAAGAAGAAGGAAGTTTTTATTTACAAATTGGAAAGAAAAAAACCCCTTTATTTTCGATATCTTCATTTCCTTTTTTAAGTCCGATTTGGAAAAGTATCCACTTTCTTCGCTCCTTACGATGTGGGGAAAATGTGGATGGAGTACACAGTGCTTGTCACTTGAATTGTAAAAGTGTTCATCCTGATGGAAGAACTGTACCCAACTTTGGTGGTTGGCACGATGCAGGAGATGTTTCGCAATTTGAAATCTGTACTGCGGAAATGGCTCATGCAGTGTTAGATCTTGCCCTTTCTATCAAAGAAAAAGATCATCTTTTATATGCAAGACTTTTAGAAGAAGCAAAAGTTGGAATTGAATGGTTGTTAAGAACAAGATTTGGCGATGGATATCGTGCTCTTGCTGTTAGTTATTCCATTTGGCGAAATAACGTCTTAACCCCTGAAAATGATACAATCAAGATTAGTCAAGCTGAAAGAGGTCCTTTTGAAAACTTTTGTGCAGCTGCCGCAGAAGCTGTTGCCAGTCGAGTTTTTAAAGAGGAAGATGTTACTTTTTCTTGTTGGTCTTTAAGGGCAGCAAAAGAAGATTTTACTTTTGCTGTGGAAGATTACAAAAAAGGGGTGCATACAAAACGATGGGGCTCCAATATTGATGCGCAAGTTGCTGGTGCAGGAGCTTTAGCAGCTGTTGAACTATATGTTGTAACAAAGGATGTAAATTATTTACCTATTCTAGAAGAATATGCAAAAATGATTCTATCTTGTCAAGAAAGGTCTTATCCAAAATGGGAAAAACCCATTCGTGGATTCTTTTACGAAGATCCAAATCACACCAAAATGCTTTCCTATGAGCATCGAGGACATGAGCAATCTCCCGTTCAAGCACTTGCAAGATTATACGAAGTTTTCCCAAATCATAAAGATGCCTTGTTATGGAAAGAAGGACTAGAACTTTACCGAGAATACATTTTATCCACAATTTCTTATACGGCACCTTATAAATTACTTCCAGGTCACATTTATCAACTAAATAAAATCAATTTAGAAAGATTTACGATTCCATCCACTTGTCCTTCCCTAGAAGAAGCCATGAGTGTTTTAAAGAACCAAGCAAAGCATGGAATTCGTTTAAATCAAGATGCTTATTTAAGAATTTTTCCCATAGCTTATCATCGAAGAGGCTTTCATGCTACCCTTTTAAGTAAAACCAAAGCAGTGAGTATGATTGCAAAAGTTCTTCATGATAGCACTCTAAAACAAATTGCTATCGATCAAATTGAATGGATCCTTGGAAAGAATCCATTTGCTTCCTCCACTATGTTTGGAGAAGGATATCAATATCATCCATTATATGTTGCCTTCTCAAAACAAATTGTAGGAGCATTACCTGTTGGAATTAAAACCCAAGGAAATGATGATGAACCTTATTGGCCAGTTATAAACAATGCCGTTTATAAAGAAATATGGGGACATACCACAGGAAAATTTTTATGGGTATTAGCTGATTTATATTGAGATTGTAAAGGAGTTTCGGCTCCTTTTTTATTATAAATAAACATGAAAAATAAATGAGAAATGATTGAAAACATTTTGAAAATGAGGTATAATAAATATATTATTGGAGGTAAACCATGGAATTTAGAAAAGATAAATCTTCTATTTTATATTTTATACTTGCCATTGTTTGCTTTTTAGCAATCATTTCTTCCCTAAGTGTTTCTTTATTTGAGCCTTTGTTTAGAAAAGTAAACTACGGACAAAGATTACCGATACTGAATGCAACTTATATTTTTGTTCTATGGATTATTGAAATCATCGCTATTCTTGTGATTTCTTTTAAAACATTTAAAATAGATATTTTAGGTCTAAAAAGAAAAGATAAAGAAGAATTATCCGTAATTCGTATCTTAATTTTATTTTTAATGACTCTTGTTCCAATATTTTTAATTAGTGGAATCTTAGGATGGAAATTAAAGATCGTGGATGACCTTGGAGAGCGAATTACAGGTGATTTTTTAACATATCAATTATGTGAATATGGAAAAGCCATCCCTAAAATGTTTTTAGTAACCATGATGATTAAATTATCACAGGAGGCATTTGATAAAATTTTTATCACAAAGTATTTCATTCCATGGGGAGGAATATTTACTATGTTCACTTTTGGGCTGTATGAATTACTTACGATTCATCAACGTTTTAGTGTTCTTTATTTTTTCTTTCCACTGATTTATGGAACAATCTATTTTATTTCTAAGAAAAATTTTTTAACAACGTTTTTCTTGTCCTATTTGATTTATTTATTATAGAGGTGAAAGAATGAAAGAAAAAATAATTTCATGTTTAAAAGAAAATTATTTAATTATTGCTTATGTTTTATTAACTATCTTTTATGAATTATTAGGAGTATGTGTTACTTTTCATAAGTTTATGATTCGTGATCCAAGAATGTTATTCATTTTTATTGGTTTAGTCGTTCTTACACTACTTTTGATTCGAAACCAATTCCTTCGTTACATTGGATGTTCTGTTTTGTTATTATTTACAGGGTTTTTAAATATTTTATTCATCCTTGTGTATGAAATGACTGGAACTGTTTTTGATTTTAGTATGTTAAAACTTAGAAATGATGCGATGGGAATTATTGAATCACTCCCTATTAATTTCACTTTCTTTTCTATTTTTGGAATTACTTATGCCATCTTTTTAGTCTTTGGATACAAATTTTGTAAAAAAGTGCCACTACCTAAGACCAACAAAGTTTTTATTGCCATCAAATCATCTTTATTATTGATTTTATTCGGCTTAAACATTGTTGTTGTTTATTCATTAGACAAAGGTGGAAATGATGTTCAAGAAACAGATCGTCTATATGGAAATAAAGAAGAGGGGTACACACAACTTGGCATTACATCTTCCGTATTTAATGCTTTTTATGATGGATGGTTTTTTAGTAATATTGAATTAGGAGATACCAAAGATATTGAATCTTTTATATATGATGAAAATCATATCTATAGAGGTTCCCCAAAAACAAGCAAAGTAGACCGAAGTAATTATAATGTGATTACCATCTTAGGGGAAACTTTAGAATGGTTTTCCTTTATGCAAGATGAAGAGATTTATCCAAATGGTTTTCATTTTGAAAACAAAGAAGTATTAAAAGAATTATATCCAAACTTATATCGATTGTATGATGAAAGTATCGTCATGGATAATTTTCACTCCCGTGAAAAAACAGATATCTCAGAAAATCTAAGTATTATTGGAAGCTATCCAACAAAAGTTTATATCAATTATGATTATCCAAATAATACCAATCCAATGACAGTACCTAGTGTTTTAAAAACATTAGATCCTAATATTCTATGTAAGTCTTATCATGATGGAGAAAGAAATTATTACAATCGAAATGAATTTCATCCCTCCCTTGGAATGGAAGAGTTCATTGATGCACAAACCATGGAAGAAAAATATGGTATGTATAATTGGATTCCGAAAAGTGAGCGTAATTTAGATGGGGATATGATTGATGCATGTAAGGAAGATATGTTTCCAACAGACCAAAGATTTTATACCTACATTACGACCATTAGTATGCATGGACAATTCTTACATCGAAAAGGATTTGAAAATAAAGGATATTATGATTTAATGGATTCCTATGGTTTAACAGAGATTGAAGAAACCAATCAAGAAGCCATGAATCATAATTTATTTAGAAACTATGCTGTTGCTGCTCTGGAATTTGATGATGCCATTGGTAAAATTTTGGATTATTTAGAAGAAAAGGATTTATTAGATCATACCATTATCGCTGTCTTTGGGGATCATAATGCTTATTATCAAGGGTTAAGTAGTTACGTAAAAGATATTGAATACCCTACACATCCAAATTATACTAATTTGTTTCGTGTTCCGTTTATGATTCGTGTTCCAGATATGGAACATGAAGTCATTCACAAATTTTGTTGTACCGCAGATATTGTTCCAAGTTTATTTGATTTATTAGGAATTGATTTCTATGAAAATCTATACTTTGGGCATTCTGTTTTTTCTGATACAGAAAGTGTCTTATATTCAAGAGCCTATGATGTATTCATGACCGATAAAATGTATTTTACCAATTTAAATAAAATTCAATATTTAAAAGAAGGATATGGTGACGAATATATTCATGATGTGGAAGAGCGATCTAAAGAATTGCTAACAAAACTTGGATATATTAATCGCATTTTTCATAATGATTTCTTTGGAATATCAGAAATGAATGAAAAGCAGCAAGTCATTCAACCCTATCTTAAAACATTTGAAGAAAAAATCAAAAAAATAAATGAAGAGGGACTATTTTAAGTAGTTCCCTTTTTTAAAAAATAAAAGATTGTAAAAAGGATGAAAATAAGGTATAATAATAGGGAATAAAGGAGAAAAAAGTATGCAGTTTCGTAAAGATAAATCGGCAATAGTACATATTTTTATCTTTTTTTTATGTCTGTTGTTTATTTATTCAGGATATCTTTCTAATTTATTTGTTTCACTATTTCAAAGAGTCTATTATGGACAATTGGTTGAACTGTTTAAATTTGTTTTTTCTTCCATTCTTTGGACTATTGAACTAGTGTTATTATGTCTTTTTGCAAGAAGAAAATTAAACCTTCATTTAATTCATCCAAAAGAAGAAAAAAAGCCGTATACTCTTTTTAGAATTTTACTTTTATACGCCATTACTTTATTTCCTATCCTATTGATTAGTTGTATTCTAGGATGGAAATTAAAAATAGAATATGATTTTGGGGAAAGAATTACCAATGCTCATTTAATTAAACAATTATGTAGTTATGGTGCACTTGCGATTAAAATGATTTTTATTGTCATTATGATTCGTGAAGGGCAAACTGCCTTTGAAAAGATATGGATCACAAAATATCAAATTCCTTGGGGTGGAATTTTATTAATGTTGACCTATGGTGTCATTGAACTCATTATAGATTTTCAAATGTTTTCATGGTTTTATCTTTTCTTTTGTTTCATTTATGGAGTTTTATATTTGATGAGTCAAAAGAAATTTTCAGTGACTTATGTACTTAGTTATTTAATTTATTTGTTATAACAGAAAGGAATTTCCTATGAAAGGTAAAGAAAAATTCATTTCTTTTTTAAAAGAGAATGCATTACTCATTGCTTTTGTTGTTTTAATTCTTTTTTATGAATTGTTAGGAGTATGTGTTACTTTTAAAAAGTTTTATATTCGTGATCCTCGTATTTTATTTATTTATTTGGGTATTGTTGTTTTTACTTTAGTACTCATTCGTCATCAATTTGTACGTTATATTGGGTGTTCGATTTTACTTGCCTTTAGTGGAGTGATCAATATTTTATTCATTGTGGTTTATCAAATGACAGGCACCATCTTTGATTTTGGAATGTTGAACCTAAGAAAGGATGCTATGGGAATTATTGAATCCTTGCCCATTCCTTTTCTTTTCACATTTCTTTTTGCACTTACTTTTTCATTATTTTTAGTATTAGGAAAAAAATATTTGAATAAGATGCCAAAACCACGATTTTCGATTCTTCCCACAACATTTGCTTCCATTTTTATTGTTGTTTTATTGGCTTTAAATGTCATTGTTGTTCTAGCACTCAATAAAGAAAAAGAAACGACAACAGAAGTGGATCGCTTATATCAAAAAGATGAACTTGGATATACGGAACTTGGAATTACGTCTACGGTTTTTAATGAGTTTTACAAAGGTTTATTCTTTAATGGTGTTAAAATGGGAAGTAGTGAAGAAATTGAAGATTTTTTATATCATCAAGGAAATATTTATACAGGATCAAGTAGTGCCAACCCTGATCATCAAGATCGCTCTAATTTTAATGTTATTACCATTTTAGGAGAAAGTTTAGAATGGTTTTCCTTTATGCAAGATCTAGATCATTATCCAAATGGATTTCATTTTAATGATGAAAATGTTCTAAGACAGTTATATCCAAATTTATATCGATTGTATGATGAAAGTATTGTCATGAAAGAGTTTTATGCTCGTGAAAAAACAGACATCTCAGAAAATTTAAGTATTATTGGAAGCTATCCAACGAAAGCGTATATTAATTATGATTATCCAAACAACACCAATCCATTTACTTTACCCAATGTCTTAAAATGTTTAGATCCTGATATTTTATGTCGCTCCTATCACAATGGATTAAGAGGATATTACAATCGTAATGTTTCTCATTTATCTTTAGGATTTGAA
>CANQVW010000050.1 GCA_947627395.1 uncultured Bacilli bacterium
CGTACGTTTTTACAGTCCATGCGATGAACCACAATTCCTGAACCTTTACTAACATATCCTAAAATATCATCTCCATAAACAGGATGACAGCAACTTGCAAGTTTAATTTGTGTTTTATCTAATCCGTCAACAACAACACCATAAGAACTTACATGTTTATTTTTGGATTGTTGTTTTTCTTTATCATTATACTGTTTAATTAAAGCTTCTTCCCCTAAAGAAACATTTCCAAATAATTTATTGACGGATCCCCTTGCTGATAAACTACCTTTTCCAATTTCATAATAAAAGTCTTCGATACTATTCACTGAATATTTAGAAAAATTGTCAACAATCATTTTTTCATTGATTTTTTCGTTAATTCCCTCTAATCGAAGGGCTTCTTCAAATTCATTTTGACCTTTTTCAATTAATGAATCTCTTTTTCTTTTATTTAATATGGAAATAATTTTATGTTTTGCATGGGATGTTTTGACAATTTTTGTCCATGCTTCTGTTGGTCCATTAAAACTTTTTGAAGTTTTAATTTCCACAACATCGCCAGTTTTTAATTTATATGTTAATGGAACAATGCGACTATTGACAATCGCTCCAACGGTATGATTTCCAACTTCTGTATGAATTCGATAAGCAAAATCCAGTGGTGTTGCGCCATTTGGAAAATCCATAACATCCCCATTAGGGGTAAAGATATATACATTTGCGGAAAAGATATCTTCTTTTATGTTTTCCAATGGATCTTTATCTTCAGCTTCTGCTGTTTCAACATACGTTAATAATTCTTTATACCATTTTAATTTTTCAACAAGTTCTTCTTGTTCCTTTTGTGGTGTATAGGATTTATTATCTTCTTTGTAAGCCCAGTGAGCAGCAATACCAATTTCTGCTACATTGTCCATATCATACGTTCGAATTTGAATTTCAAAGATTTTACCTCCAAACCCAACAACAGTTGTGTGTAAGGATTGATACATATTGGGTTTAGGTGTTGCAATATAATCTTTAAAACGCATTGGAATCGGAGTCCATTCTCCGTGAACAAGTCCTAAAGCATGATAACAATCTTCAATGGTCGGAACTAAAATACGAAGAGCCAACAAATCATAGATTTGATCAAAATCTTTATTTTTTGTTTTCATTTTTTTGTAAACACTATAAATGTTTTTTACTCTTCCCTTGATTTCATATTGTTTGAAATCATTTGTTTTTAAGATTTCATCTAATCTTTTTTCCATTCGTATGATATCTTCTTCACGAATGGTTTTTTGCCTTTTCACCAATGTATTTACTTCATCATATTCTTTAGGATATAAGTATCTAAAAGATAAATCTTCAAGTTCTGCTTTAATACGATACATACCTAATCGATGAGCTAAGGGTGCATATAAGTCCAAAGTTTCTTTGGCAATACTTTTTTGTCTTTCTTCTGAATGAAATTGTAAAGTACGCATGTTATGAACACGATCCACCAATTTTACTAAAATAACACGAATATCCTTAGACATCGCTAATAAGATTTTTTGATGTGTTTTCGCTAATACTTTTTCCTTTGTCATGTATTTTAGCTTACTAATTTTCGTAACTCCATCGACGATACTAGCAACATCTGAACCAAAGTTGGCTTCAATTTGTTCAATCGTCACATCTGTATCTTCAACAATGTCATGTAATAATCCAGCAGCAATTGTTGAAGGTCCAGCATGTAATGTTGCAAGCATATAGGCAACTTCTAAAGGATGTTGAATGTAAGGATCGCCTGATTTACGAAATTGCCCTTGATGATGCTCTTCAGCAAGTAAATAAGCATTTTGAATCAATTCTAAGTTTTTTTCTTTTTTTAAGTATTGATTTGCCTCATGTAAAACTTTTTCAATGGTCATAGATCCTTTTTTCACCCTCCTTTCTCTTCTATATCATTTTAGTATTCAATTAAAGATTTAACACAATAATTTTTTAATACTTCTCTACCCTTTAAATCCTTTAATTCAATGAGAAAAGCAATACCAGCAACTATTCCACCCAGTTGTTCCACTAAGTCAATGGCTGCTTTCATGGTTCCCCCTGTAGCCAATAAATCATCAATAATGCAAACTTTTTGACCCTTTTTTATCGAATCTTTATGAATGCTTAATATATTTTTTCCATATTCTAATTCATATGTTGCTTCTATAGTTTCTCTTGGAAGTTTATTGGGTTTACGAATAGGAACAAATCCAATCTTTAAATCATTTGCAACTGGACACCCAAATATAAATCCTCTCGACTCAGGTCCTAAGATAACTTCAGCTCCAACCTTCTTTGCGAAATCACCTAATTCTTGACATGCTTGACGATAAACTTCCCCTTCTTGTAATAAAGGGGTAATATCACGAAATAAAATTCCTTTTTTAGGAAAATCTTCTACAGATGCAATATATTTTTTATAATCGTAACTCATTTTTCCTCCTATGGTCCGTGAAATATAATATTAGTATATCAAAAAAAATATAAAAATGCACTATTTTTGAGAAAAAAGAATAAAAAATATACTGTTTTCATATATGTTAAAAAAGGGGAGGTATTATGTTTCATTCAAAAAGTAAAGTTGTTAAAAACACACTCATTTTATTATTCGCTAGTTTAATGATTCGTTTTTTGGGTTTAGGAAATCGTATCCTTTTAACAAGACTCTTAGGACAAGAAGGAATTTCGCTTTATATGATTTCTATGCCAACTATTATGCTTTTTATTTCTATTGGAAGTTTATCTTTATCGATTGCTATGACAAAAGTTGCTGCAAGAAAACCATTTCTATCCACTATAAAAAAAGGAATGGTCTGTGCCATTTTTGCATCGACCATTTCTTCATTTATTTTATGGATCATTTTAAAACATTTAACTTATCAATGGTTAAAACAACCTACGAGTTACTATCCTATTTTATTGTCCATTCCTCTAATCTATTTAACTTCCATTAGTTCAGTTTTAAGAGGGTATTATAATGGAATTCAAAAAATGGGAATCACCTCATGTGCAAATTTAATTGAACAAATCACAAGAATTTTATTTACAGTAATGGTTTTTGCTATTGAAAAAGAAAAAAACATTCTTTATTTAGTTTCATTAGCGATGATCGCCATGAGTATTGGTGAATTATGTTCCATTCTATTTACATCATTTCAAATAAAAAAATATATTCAAAAAGGAAAGGAAGATGCAACCTATTCGAATCTTTTATCTATTGCCATTCCAACAACTTGCTCTAGTCTAATTAGTAATGTTACTTTTTTCTTTGAACCTATTTTATATACTTTATCATTGACTTTACTGCATGTAAATAAAGATGAAATTCTATTCTCCTATAGTGAGGTTACTGCTTATGCATTACCTTTAATAACGATGTTTTCTTTTATTCCAATGTCCATTGCAACAAGTATTTTACCAAATGTAGCAAGAACTTCAAATGAAGGAATTGCTCATTATATTCAAAAATCACTTTTCTATTCATTTTTACCTGCAATATTGATTACCGTTCTTCTTACCGTATTTTCTAAGGAATGGATGAATTTATTATATGGTACTACGATTGGAAGTTCAATCGTTTCTAAATATGCTTCTCTTTTTATTGTTTTTTATGCTTTTTCTCCATGCAGTGCCGTTATGCAAGCAACAAATCAATCTAAAAAATTATTTTTGATTTCTTCCATCATTCATATCATGAAACTTGTTTTATTATTTGTTTTACCTTGGATAACAAAGGAAGGGTTCATTTTATCTTATTTAATTACAGATTATCTATTTACATTTACTCTTCTTTTTATTTTATTTAAGAAATATCATTTTAAAATATCATTTTCTTTACTTCTTCGTTTTGTATTTCTTTATTTTTGCTTACTTGCCATTTCTTTATTTTTAAAATCCTTAGAAATTCATTATTTCATCGTAACATTCGTTTTAATTCTTTTATTTGTTCTTCTTTATTTTATTTTGTTTTTCCATATACGGAATGAAATATAATGTTTCGTTTTCATAGTTTGCGTATAGAATATCTTCAATTTTTTTCCCATTCAATTGATTTTTAATCCATTTCTTATCTAAAGATAATAATTGAATATTTTCTTCAATTAAAATACCGCTCATAATAATTGGAAAAGGTATTTTAGGATGATCCTCTTTTTTAAATACACTCATATGACCACTTGTTTCTAATATGGCATATTCGACTTCAGATAAACTACTGATTCCTTTAGCCCTTAATTGCACAAGCAAATCATCCATATTGTAGTTTTGTTTTTTCATTTCTGATATATTTAATTCACCTTTAAAAATAATAATAGATTCCTTCCCATCAACAAAATTTCTTAATTTGGGAATTTTCAATAAAAGAAAGGCAAATAACTTTTGAATAAAAGATAAAATGATAATTGGAATTAAATAATAATAAAAAGGTTCATCCTCTGAATCAATTCCAATAATCATAATATCCGCCATAATTAAAATAACAGCAAAATCAAATAAACTTAATTGACCAATTTCTCTTTTTCCCATGAATTTTAAAATCAATAAAACCAAAAAATAAACAATCACACATTTAATAATTATTTTAAGTAAAATCATCTTCTAAAACAAAAACTCCTTTCATATAGTTTACTAGGTGATAAAAATGAAAAAAGATAAACAAAATAAAAAAACTTCCAATTCAAAAAATAGAATACAAAAAACATTTTATGTTTATTTAGTCTTTGCTCTTATTCTTGCCATTTTTTCATTCATTTATGCAATTTTAATTTATACAGGTAAATTCAGTAGTAGTTCAAAATCCTTTCATACCATTACCTTTTTTATTGGAGTTTTTTCTTTCTTTTTTCTTGGAATGGTGGCATCGATTGTTGCAAAGAAAAATGGATTACTAGAAGGATTCATTGCGGCATTAATCATTATCTTAATTGTATTGTTAGTGAACTTGGTAGTAAAAGTTGAAATGAATGGAAAAATCTTTATTAAGGGATTTATCTATGTGCTTTCTTCAAGTTTGGGCGGTGTCATTGGTATCAATTTAGTTCCAAAGAAATCAGAATAATGCCTTTATAAACATATTCATACTTCTTTTATGAATATGTTTAATTCTTTGTTTGCTCTTTTATTTACTTTTTTTCTATTTTGTGATAGAATATAAGAAATAAAGGAGAAATAAAAAATGGAACCACTTGCTTATCGATTACGTCCAAAAGAATTAGATGACATTGTTGGTCAAAAACACTTAATTGGAAAAGATGGAATTATAAGAAAACTACTTCTAAAGAATCAAGTTCCTTCGATGATTCTATATGGAAAACCTGGAATTGGAAAAACAACAATTGCAAATGTGATTTGTCATACTTTAAATCTTCCATTTGAAAATTTCAATGCATCGACCGATAACAAAGCAAAGCTTGCTTCTTCCATTGAAAAAGGTCAAACCTATTCAAGATTTGTTTTGATTGTGGATGAAATTCATAGAATGAAAAAAGATATTCAAGATTATCTTTTACCCCATCTTGAAAACGGATCGATTATTATGATTGGTATTACCACGATTAATCCTTACCATTCCGTAAATCCTGCGATTCGTTCTCGATGTTTGGTTTATAAATTACAAGATCTCACTGAACAAGATTTGGAAGAAATTTTATATAGAGCATTAAATGCCATGGATCCTCTTTTAACATTGGAGGATACAGCTAAAAATTATTTTTTACAAATTGCCGGCGGTGAAGTTAGAACATTAATCAATGCAATTGAAAATGCTAGCATTATTGCATGCAATCATCATATTACATTAGATGATGCTAAAGCTGTTGTACAAAAATCGGTGATTGGAATTGATAAAAATGAAGATAGTTATTATGACACCTTAAGTGGATTACAAAAATCCATTCGTGGAAGTGATGTTGATGCAAGTCTACATTATTTAGCAATGCTTCTAACTTCTGATGATCTTGTCTCATTAACAAGAAGATTATCTATTATTGCATATGAAGATATCGGACTTGCAAATCCTCAAATGGGTCCTAAAGTTAAAGCAGCCTGTGATGTCGCTTTAGATGTTGGATTACCTGAAGCCATCATTCCTTTAGGAGCCATTGTTTGTGATATGGCGCTTTCTCCCAAATCTAATAGTGCCTATCTTGCCATTCATGCTGCTTTAAAGGATATTGAAGATGGTAAAGCAGGTCATCTTCCTCCACATTTAAAAAATACCTATGCCTATGATGGAAAAACAGAAGGTTATAAATATCCTCATGATTATCCAGGTGCATGGGTAGATCAACAATATCTACCAGATATTCTAAAAGATGTTAGTTATTATGTTCCTAAAGATTCAAGTAAATATGAAGAGGCTTTAAAATTACGATATGAATCGATTAAAGCAGCGAAACAAAAAAATAGGCAGTTTAAATGACTGTCTATTTTAATATCCTTTTCACTTCTTCTATCGATATATAAGCTGTTTGAATTCTTTTTTGCATCATTTCTTTCATATAGATGGCTTCTCCTTTAGAAGATAAAACACAAGCATGATGATTATTTAATAAATATTTACTATCCTTTCCATTTTTTAAGTGAAAAATTAATTTATGTTTAAAACTACTACACAGAATTGTAGATAAAAGATGAGGATTTCTTGAAAGAACAATAATTCCTATTCCAGCATTTTTGCCAACTTGTAATATATAAATGATTTTATCTTCAATGAAACGATCATCATGAATCATTGAATGATCATCAAAATGAAGAACATAGATTTTTCTTTGCATCTTCTTTTGGTGATTCATTTCTTGTTCCATATTATATTCATCCATACATTTCATTTTAAAATGACTTAATATGGATACTCTTTCATCAATTTCATAAACAATTTTACTGATATATTCTTTAATATCTGAAGTTTCAATTTGCAAAAATAAACTTTCATACAATGATAAATCTTTGGATGAATCAAATAAATAAAATTGACATTCTTGTGGAGTTACTTTAAAAAACATCGAAACCATCATAGAAATAAGACAAGTTTTCATTCCACTATTTTTATCTCCAATCATTAAAAAGTTACCATCCTTTGAAAAATCAACTTCTATGATTTCATCATCAACAGATATTCCAATCGGTAATAAATAGTTATTTCTTAAAACACTTTGTTTCATTAAAAGGGCTTTTAAAGAAAGAATCATTGCTTCCTTAGCATTAATTTCAATTTGTAATTGATGATTCATACGACTTAAATAAACAATATTTTCTTGTAAATCATTTAATTTATTTCCAATTTGTTTGCATTCAAAAGAAGAAAAAATGTAATAAGTGAACACGAAGCAACTATAACTGATAGTTGTTGCTTGTTCTTGATATTCTAATGAAAAATGATGAAAAATAGAAAGAATTAAACTTTTTAATTCATGAAGCTTTTTTTCATTTTCATCCATATGAAAATAATTTTTATAATCGTCTAATAATTTTAAAGGAAGTTCTTTCTTTGAATCATAAATACTTAAATTTACTTCTCTTTTTTTACCCAACTCATATTTAAAAAAATGACGAAATGAGGTTGTATATTTTTTTGCATTTTTTACTTTTTTATAGATGAATTGGACAATTTCCATAATGGATTTATTAATCATCATCGTTCCACCTAAGATGAACATAAAAAAAGAAATTAAATAAACTCCAATGGATCCTAAGAGAGAATACACAATATAAAAAATAATTCCTCCAACTAAACCACCCCCTAAATACGTATCATTTTTCGTTTGAATAAAGGTTTTATAATGATTCCAAGTGGCTCTAAAATAAGATTCAGAACTATTTTGTACATATTTATGTACAGAAAAATGAGCAAGAATAAGTAAACCCAAAGAACAAATCATATAACCTATAATTTTTTGATTTCGAAAGTCAAATGATTTATGTTGCAATATAAAGTAAATTCCTACAACAAAAATAAAAAATATGATAAATAAATACCAGTCTCCAAAAAGAACTTTGAAAAAAACGGTTAATAGGCTACCCGTTTTTCCTAGTTGAGCAACGATAATAATCGAAATAAAGATGAAAAAAAAGCCAATGGCCTCATAATAAAAAATACTTTCCTTTTTATTTTCTTCACTGATTTGCTTCTTCTCTTTCATGATCATCACCATGAAGTATTAAACCATATTTTAACGTAAAAAAATGCAAAAAAAGAGAATTAAAGTTAAATGATAATAAATTAAGATTACTTAATATATATAAAAATAAAGGGTTTGTAAACATTGACAAACCCTTTATATATTTAAACTATTTTTTTGTTTTCTCTTTGTGTAAAGTTTGTTTTCTACATTTTGGACAAAACTTCATTTGTTCAATTCTGTCTGGAGTATTTTTTTTATTCTTTTCTGTTAAATAATTTTCTTCTCCACAAACTGAACATTTCATTAAAAAAGTTACACGCATTGCTACTCCTCCTAACAACTACTTCATAAGCGTATTATACACCATCTTCATCAAAAAAGCAAGAAGTTTTCGAAAAATGTATTTTTCACATATTTAAAATAATCATAAAAGTTTTAAACAATTTTAAATCATTTATTGCAATTTTATGCAAATTATGATAAACTAATGTAAGTAGCATGTTGAGTTATTAGAAAGGAAGGAGATACATGGCATTTCAACTAAATGAGATTCATGTTGTTGAGGAAGAGGTTAAACCTGCTAAACTAACTAAAGAAGAAAAAAGAAAGTTAAAAGTCATTAAACGATTAATCAACGAAGAGTTTAATGGGCCACATGCTGCAAAACTTCTAAAAGTTTCCACACGACAGATTCGTAATTTAAAGCGACAAGTGATTACCGAAGGAGATAGTGGTATAATTCATAAAAATAAGTTTAATAAACCGATTAATACTTATGATGAAGAAATACGTGTTGGTATAGCTCGTTTATATCGAAAAGAGTATCGCGGAACGAACTTTACGGAATTTGCGAAAATTATTCAAGAAGAAAAAGGATATGAACAATCCAGAAGTACGATTTATAATATCCTAAGAGAACAACATATTCGTTCTCCACAACGTAAGAAAAATAAAAGAAAAAAAACAGTGTAGATATATGAATAGAAAAAGTACAAAAGAAATACAAATTGGGCATATAAAAATTGGAGGAAATCATCCAATTGCTATTCAAAGTATGTGTACAACACGAACAAAAGATATTTCTTCTACTGTTGCTCAAATCAAAGAATTAGAAAATGAAGGCTGCAACATCGTAAGGGTTGCAGTTTTAGATTTTGAGGATGCAAAAAGCATTGAAGAAATAAAAAAAGAAATTTCAATTCCAATTGTTGCAGACATTCATTTTGATTATCGTTTAGCCTTAGCTGCTTTAGATGCTGGAGTGGATAAACTTAGAATTAATCCTGGAAATATTGGATCGATTGATAAAATTGAGATAGTTGTAAGAAAATGTCAAGAAAAACATGTTCCGATTCGAATTGGTGTCAATTTAGGCTCTTTAGAAAAAGATGTTGAAGAAAAGTATGGTCGTAGTGCTATGGGACTTGTGGAAAGTGCCAAAAAAAATGTAAAAATACTTGAAGATTTGGGTTTTAATGACATTGTGATTTCACTCAAAGCGAGTGATGTGATGATGTGTGTTGAAGCTTATGAACTTGCTTCTCTTACTTTTCCATACCCTCTTCATATCGGAATAACTGAGTCAGGAACCAAAACAACAGGAGCGATTCGCTCATCCATTGGTTGTGGAATTCTTCTTTCAAAAGGAATTGGGGATACTCTACGTGTATCATTATCAAGCGATCCTGTCGAAGAAATTAGAGTTGCAAAAGAAATCCTTGCGACCTTTGGATATCTAAAAAAGCCACAATTAACCAGTTGCCCTACTTGTGGAAGAACACAATACAATATGATTCCAATCGCCCAAGAAATTGAGGCCTATTTATCTCATTTTCCTGAAAAACAAATTAAAGTGGCTGTCATGGGATGTGCTGTCAATGGACCTGGAGAAGCAAAAGATGCCGATATTGGCATTGCTGGTGGAAAAAATGAAGCTCTTCTTTTTAAAAAAGGGGTTCCTATTCGAAAAATTAGAGAAAGTGAAATCCTTTCTGAACTAAAAAAAGAAATTGAATTACTTATAAAAAAACAACGAGACGATTGATGGAAATGATCCAAACAATCGTCTTTTTTATTTAATTATAATAAAAAGGTTAAATGGATAAGATTTGTTCCATTTAACCTTAAGAAAGGGGTATTATAAATCGTTTCTCTTCAAATAGAAGAGTGCGTAACTCGCATAAAGTGTACTTGCAACCAGCAAAGCTTCTTCATCAATATCAAAACAGGAATGGTGATGTGCAACAGTGGTTTCAGGAATTTTTTCATTTCTTGAACCAATATATGCATAACATCCTGGAACTTTTTTGATGTATTCCGCAAAAAAGTT
>CANQVW010000051.1 GCA_947627395.1 uncultured Bacilli bacterium
TTATCAACAAATTCGTTCAATATGGCTGGTGTCAATTCTTCTTACATAATCCACAACCTTTACAAGCATCTGTAATATAGTATTTGATTAAAGCTTTACATACACCAGCAGGGCATACTTTATCTTTAACGTGAGCAACATATTCATCATAGAAATTGTTTAATGTTGAAAGGACTGGATTTGGTGCAGTTTGACCTAAGCCACATAGAGCAGAATCTTTGATGGTATTGGCAAGATCTCTTAATTCATCTAAGTCTTCCATCGTTCCTTTTCCTTGAGTAATCTTTTCTAAAATCTCAAGCATTCTTCTTGTACCTTCTCTACATGGTGTACATTTACCACAAGATTCATCGACCGTAAATTCTAAGAAGAAACGAGCAACATCGACCATACAGTTATCTTCATCCATAACAATCATACCACCACTACCCATCATAGAGCCAAGGGCAACAAGATTGTCATAGTCAATTGGTGTATCTAAGTGTTTTGCTGTTAAACATCCTCCAGATGGTCCACCAGTTTGGACAGCTTTAAATGCTTTACCTTTTGGAATACCTCCACCAATTTCATAAATAACTTCTCTTAAAGTGGTTCCCATAGGGATTTCAAGTAATCCTGTGTTGTTAATTTTACCACCTAAAGCAAATACTTTTGTACCTTTTGATTTTTCTGTTCCAATAGATGCAAACCATTCTGCACCTTTTAAAATAATTTGTGGAACATTGGCTAATGTTTCAACATTGTTAATAATGGTTGGTTTTTGCCACAATCCACAATTTGCTGGGAAAGGTGGTTTATTTCTTGGCATTCCACGCTCTCCTTCAATGGAAGCCATTAAAGCAGTTTCTTCTCCACAAACGAAAGCACCTGCACCAAGACGCGCTTCTAAATCAAATGAGAATTCGGTTCCAAAAATATGTTTTCCCAAAAGTCCATATTCATACGCTTGTTTAATTGCAAAATTTAATCTTTCAACAGCAAGTGGGTATTCAGCACGTACATAAACATATCCTTGTGATGCACCAATAGCATATCCAGCAATTGCCATCGCTTCAATCACAGAATGAGGATCTCCTTCTAATACAGCACGATCCATGAAAGCACCTGGGTCACCTTCATCGGCATTACAAATCATGTATTTTTGTTTTACATCATTTTTTGCTGCCAAGCTCCATTTAAGTCCTGTAGGGAAACCAGCTCCACCACGTCCTCTTAGACCTGATTTACTAATTTCATCGATAACTTGTTGTGGAGTCATTTCTGTTAATACTTTTCCTAAAGCTAAATATCCATCATGACCAATAGATTCTTTAATATCAAATGGGTTAATCATACCACAATTTCTTAAAGCAACTCTTTTTTGTTTAGCATAGAAATTAATTTCTCTAAACTTTTTAATTTTCATAACATCATCTTCTGTTGCTTCACGGTATGCTTTTCTTTCAACAACTCTTCCTTTTAAGATGTGTTCGCGGCAAATTTCTTCCACATCTTTTACAGTCATATGTGCATAAAAAATTGTGTCAGGATATACAACAACAACAGGACCTTTTTCACATAATCCAAAGCATCCACTCATAATGACATTGACTTCATTTTCTAAACCCAACGCTTTTAATTGTTTTTCAAATTCATTTTTAATGTCCTTACTGTTACTAGACATACATCCAGTACCACCACAGACAATAATTTCTGTTCTAATTGCCATTGCTTTTTCTCCTATCCTTCATAATTTTCTAGTAACATTTCTTTGATGACTTGATGGTTCATAACATGTTCATCAACAATTTTCTTTGCATTTTTGGTATCTACTTTACCATACATAAATTCATTTCCTTTTGTGTCAATGACTTTCACAAGAGGTTCAAATGGACATTCCTTCATGCAACCAGAAATGGTTACTGTAACATCTCGTAAATCTTTTTTGTCGACCTCATCCACAATGGCATGTAAAACATCTCTTGCCCCATGAGCAATACCTGTTGTTCCCATACTAACAACAATTTGATATCCATCTTTAATATCTCGTAAGGTCATTTTTTTCTTTTCTTCTTCACGAATCTTTTTTAATTCTTCTAAAGACTTCATAGTCCCTCCTTCAATTCCTCTATTCCATTTTTTATATATTTTTTTATCCATGACAAAACTACAAAAGATTGTATGGATAGTTCTTTTAATTCTTTTCTGATTTCTTTTGTATCCAATGTAAAAGTATTCACTTTCGTTTCCAAAGATGTTTTTCGAATCGTTTTATGTTCATAGTAAAGTTCAACCATTGGATTCATACAAATGAGTGCCGTGATGGTTTCTTCTATTTTTCCTAAATCTAACATATTCACCGATTGAAGATTCATTATTCCTTGAAGAATGGTTTTTTTGCTCGATGATTTAAGGGTAAGTAATCCTTCACATTCTTTACAAAGATCTGAAAATAAGGGTAAACCCAGTCCAAATCTTTTTTGTTTTTTGGAAAAGAAAGGATCAAACACTTTAGGAAGGTCTTCTTCTGTAATACCATCACCATCATCTATGATTTCTAACATCCACTGATTTTCAATAAAATCTTCAGTAATGAAAATTCGAACATCTTTTGCATGAGCATCATAACTATTTTGGGCAAGGTCTAAAATCCATAAAGATAAATCATTCATATTGGTTTTGTATGAGTTTCATTAAAGTCTTTGCAGAAGGATACGAACTTTGGAAAATAATAATATCTTCTTCTGTTGCCTTTTGAATGACTTGTTCATTTGGAATGACTTCACAAAAAATAATGCAACTGAGAGAAAGTCTTTTCGCAACTGCAAGAACTGACAACTGTGTTTGCATGGTTAATAAACAAGTATTTTTTTCTTGTACATGACCTAAAACCCAGCTCAAAACATCACAAGTGTAATACTGATGTATTTCTTTGGAAGAAACCAGATTTAAAGGTTGGATAAACGAATACTTTTCTAAATCTTTCGTATTCATAATGACTTCCATAAGAAAATCATAACTTACTTAGCAAGATATTCTTGTAAAACTTTTTTTGCTAAATTAGGGGTTGCGGATCCATACACTTTACCATCAAAAGTAAATACAGGAGCAAGACCACAAGCACCAATACATCTGGTGGCTTCTAATGTAAATTTACCATCTTCACTTGTTTCTCCTGGTTTAATTTTTAATGCATTACTGAATTCATCAATAATCAACTGAGAACCACGAACATAACATGCAGTTCCTAAACAAACTCCAATGACATGTTCTCCTTTTGGCTCAATAGAAAAGTGAGAATAAAATGTAACTACTCCATTAATTTTTGCCACACTTTCTCCAAGTTCTTTAGAAATAATTTTTTGTACTTCTAGTGGAATGCATCCAAAGATTCTTTGTGCATCATGTAATGTTGGCATCAATGGTCCTGGTTTTTGTTTATGTTCAGCAATCTTTTCTTTTAGCTCTTTTAGTTGATCATCCGTCATAACAAACTTTGCGCCCATAAATTTTTTTCACTCCTTTTTTTTAAATACGTATATATTGTATCATTTTTTTGAAAATAATGAAATACTTTTCTACTTGATTTTATGAAAATTTTTTGTATCTATAAAGCTTGTTTTAAGTAATATTACATTTGTTTCTTCTTTTATCTCTTTTATAATTTAATGATTATTTCCTATATATCGATTTCATTATAAAAGGTTTAACTTCATAGAAATTAAACCTTTTTTATTATTTATTGTAATTGATATTCAACACCTTTATAAGTGATGGTTGATTGATTGAATTCAAATATTTCTAAAGTATAGATTCCAATGCTATCATCATAAACCATAAAGGTAATTTGATTGTTTTCATAATACCAGAATCCTGATGCTTGTTGATTGATATAGAAATATTCTTCAAAAGAGATTGTGCTTCCATCTTCCGCAACATAAGTTGCATAATATGGTTTTAAATTAATTTCTTCTAAAGATTGATCTTCATGATTTAAACGAATGACAATAGATTCTCCACCATCTTTTGATTCAAAAGCAATATAGTCTGTATCGGTAAAGACAACATATGCACCATCATAATAGAATCCATATAAATCCATATAGGTTGCATATCCATAACCATCAAGAGTTAATTTGGAAGCATTTGTTTGATAATTTCCAGCCACTTTGTCATTTAAAATAACACAAGCACTGTTTTCAAAATCACTTAAAATTAAAGTTTCTGCCCACATTTCTTCTGTTTCTCCATTCATCATAGCAAGTTCAAGAGAAACTTCAACTCTTTCACCAACACTTACGATTTCAAATGTTGCTCCAAATCCCATAACATTTTCATCACTCATCGACATATATGTCGTAACACATTCCATATCTTCTAAGGATACTATCATCATGCCTACACTATTATAGGAATCATCCATAACCATGATAAATCCTTCATCCATATTTCCAAGAACAGAAAGAATGGTATCATAGGTTCCATCTTCTTTCATATAGAAACGAAGGAACAAAGCATCAGATAATTGCATTACATAAGCTTTTTCATAAGTGGATGGAATATTGACATCTTCACTATTTAATAAGTGATATTCACCTGTTAATAAATTTCCTTTAGAATCTGTATATTGTGCCATATAATTATATCCATCTAAGATAAGCATTTCTGTATCTGTTCCATAGATTTCTGTTTCATGTTCATAATATGGATAACATAAATAAGTCACTTCTGTATATTGTTCTAAAACAAATTTTAAAAGGCTACCTACGGAAGAGCGAATTTCCCAAATAGATGTACCTAAAGCTGTTTTTTCTTCTGTTTCAAAAACCATTCCTGAAATATAATTATTATCATAGAAGTCAGTTCCTGTTGCAAAATAATATCCATTACCTAATCCATCAAAATAAACACCTGCTTGTTGTTTTTGGGTTCCATATTCATCAAGTAATTGTGCTTGATATGGCTCATAATCTAGTGTTCTAAATGTGAAATCATCATATAAAGCAAGATATAAAATTTGACTTGTTCCACTTTCTCGATAAGTAAAACGAACAGCTGTCATACCAAAGGCTTGAATATTGGTATAGGATTGTGTAACACGTCCTTCAATGACTTCATTGTTTTCATTGATGTAGAAGCTTCCTAGTCCATTAATTCCTGTATCAACACCAATCCATAAACGCTCATTTCCGCCATTTTTCATTTGGAAAGATTGATATAATGGCTCATCATTATATTCTAAAATATAATATACATCAACAATGAGTGTACCTTCATTAAAGATAATGGATGCACTTTGGAAATCATCTTCAGAAACAGGGAAAATAGCTTTATCTTCTCCATGGAATTCTTTTAATGTTAATGTATAGTAGGTGTAGCCATATAATTCTTGGTTAGCTACATAATCACATGTTGCAGCATGATATAATTCTTGTTGATCATTGATAGAATAAATTTCAGCTCTTTTTCCATCTTTACTTGTTTCATCATAAATTAAAACAATTGGATAGAATAAGTTGGCTTGTTCGTTTTCATCTATTCTTAAATACAAGTATTCAACAAAACTTCCATCAAATTCTTCAAAAGTGTGGCTATCATCAAGTAAACGTAATGTCATAACATCATGAAAGTTTTCATCATATAAATTTAATAACTTACCAAAAACATTAGATTCTGTAATATAGTAATTGTAAGATTGTTGATTGAACTCTGCACCTAACAATAAACCAAGTCCATTTAGGGTTAAGGAACTAGATTTACCATCCACTTCACCTGTATAGGTTGCTTCATTTTGATCTTTTAAAACTAAAACATCAGAAATTAATGGATAATTATAGAATTGATATGTACCATTTTCTGTATAAACATTGTAAAAATAGATAGGTTCTTCTCCATAATAGAAGTCACTTTCTTCAATAGAATAAGCTCCTTCAACATATTCTTGCGTTGCTATATTTCCAAGCATAACGCTTCCATAACCATCTAATAAAATGGTATAGTCTCCAATGACTCCGCCTGTTGGTGAGGTTGCTTGGAATTCATCATAAAGTCCTGCCTCTTGTCCTTTAAAAGCAAAAACAGATGTATCTTTATACGTTCCAATACGGAAGTCTTTTCTTGTTCCATCTTCAAATTGGAAATAGTAGGATTGATTCTCATCATCATATCCATAGAATCCTTTTTCTGTGACTATATTATTTCCATCTAAATAGGTATAAGTTGCCTCAAGATATCCATCTAAAGTTAAACTAGCATCTTTATGAATTAATTCAATGGTTTTATCTTCATGATAATATCCATCTAAATAATAAAAAGTATCTTTAAAGTCTTCGCGATAATAAGCAAAGTAGTGATCATATACTTTTCCTGTCATTCCAGCAACTGTGAATACTCCATCAGATGAAATCACGCCTTCATAGACTTCATCCAGTCTTTCTAACAATACCTTTCCTTCTTCATTTTGTAATACATAAATATAATCTACTCCACCCCATCATCGATATAGGCAACATCCCAAACTGCATAAAGTGTGATATTATCTGTTAATGTAATGGTATCATTGGCTTTATATTCCACGCTTCCATTGGCTTCTTTACTCCATCCAGCAAAAAGATATCCTTTTGTTTCTAGTACATAACTGCTATCTAAAACGGTAACAACAGATTCATAAAGAGCCCTTTGTGGATTCACTCCACCTGTAAATACAACATCTTCAGGTAAATTTGCATCATAAGTTAATCTATATTCATTACGATCATAATATAAGTGAAATACATTTTGTTCTTTTTGATCCGTTAATGTCATTTTGTCTATGGTTTCATCCTTGTTTACAAGATGATATCCTTCCATCTCAGGAGCAGTTATTTGAACGGAAGAACCAACAATTCCTGATGCATTAGTGGTTTCTTTTAATTGATATGCTTCATTGTCATTTAAATCTTGTGTATAGATTTCAATTGTATATTCTACTGTCCATTTTGCTTCTAATGTAATATTCCCTTCCATCAATTGATCAGATGTTAGTTTTTGCCCATTCAAATACCAAGAATCAAAAGTAACTCCTGATTTTTGTGGAATAATATTTGTAAGAGCATCTAATACATTTTCTCCTTCTTTAATCCAAACATCAGAATTTGAAATTGTTCCTCCATTAAGATTAAACTCTACTGAATATTCCTTGGTCCATTTTGCATAAAGAGTTGTATCTTGTTCTGGAATAGTATATGTTGAAGGAAGTGCTTCACTTGACTCAAAATTTTCCGTTAAGAACCATCCTTCAAAATAATGATGTTCCCATGAACTAGGTTCAGGCAAAGTGTATGAAGTATTACTTTGAACAACTTCACTGGCAACTTCGGGTCCATCATATGTTTCAAAAGTTAGGGTAATCATGTTTTTCTTTTCTTTGTCACAAGCAACCATAAAAAGGCCACAAGTTAAAATAAGCATGATGATCATAAATGCTTTAATACGTAATCTTTTCATATTTCTTCTCCTTTATAAATAGTAGAATAAGTGTAACATAAAATATATTTGTTGTAAAGTTATATTTGTATTTTCAATGTATAAAACGCTTACTTTTTGATTTTTATTTAATATGAGTAAAAACATTATCTCTATTTTTTTATAAAAATAGAGATAGAAAACGTGACAAATGCATAAGAATATGTTATGATAATATTTGTATGAAAGGAGTATAAAATGAAAATTGCCATCATTTTGGGGTATTGGTTAAAAGATAATGGAGAAATTGATACACCATTAAAAGAAAGATTAGATATGACGCTGAATCTTTATTTAGAGTATCATCCTGAAAAAATTATTGTTAGTGGAGGAATCGCAAACAAAAAAGCGAATGTAAGTGAAGCAAGTAAAATGAAGGAATATTTAGTTTTACATGGAATCCCTGAAGATCGAATTCTTTTAGAAGATCAATCTAGATCCACCTATGAAAATGCAAAATTCTCTGTACCCATTGCTTTAAAGTATCATCCTGATACGATTATTCTTTGTACATCTATAGATCATATTGCAAGACAACCTTATAATACCATTCAATATTTCTCTGATTGGATAAATGAAGTTGACCCACGTCTTCCTGAAGAAGAAAAGAAAAACAAAAGAATTCAAAAAAATATTCACTTTATTGTATATTCAAATTGTTAAAAAGAGCAAATGCCTAAATAGGGCAAATGCTCTTTTTTAATTCAATGCAGTAATTAAATTAAAAATTTAATGTACTGTATTACATATCTTGTATTAATACATAATATGTATTTTTCCCAGTACCAACTTTTTTAATAACTTTTTCATTGATTAATTCAGATAAAATAACCTTTGATCTTGTGGAAGAAACATTAAATAATTTATCAATGGTTTCTCTTTTTATTGTTCCGTTTTCATTAATAGCGTAAAGAATAAACACTTTTATTCGTTGTGACAAAGACAAGTTTTTAATTCAAGCAATTAATACTATAAATCTTTCTTTTTTAAATTAAAAAAAAGTAGATATCCTTGCTATCATAATTGTTCTGTGAAAACTAGAACGGAATATCTACTTATGTTTTTTAATTTTATTTATTTTATAATTCTAAACTATTGGGATTTAGTAAGAAATCTAAAATATTGATAATCAAATAACCTTTTTCATTATGCCATGGTGCAATATTATCTTCAACAACAATTACTTTTTTAAATGAATCTCTAATTCTATTGAATGATTCTTGCTCTTGAAACATTTTATCTACATTAGATATGGAATATGCTGATTGAATGTAATAACGTTGACTGCCTTTATTGCATACAAAGTCAACTTCTAATAAATGAATGGTGTTTTGTCCATGATTATTTTTTGTATATTTTTCAACAACACCAACATCTACATTAAAACCACGGATAATTAATTCATTATATAGAATATTTTCCATGGCATGTGTTGGTTCAACCTGTCTAAAGTTTAACCTGGCATTACGTAAACCAATATCTTCAAAATAATATTTAAATGGTGAGCCAATATATTTTTTACCTTTTATATCATATCTTTGTGCTTTTGAAATAATAAATGCATCCACAAGATATTCTATATAAGTAGAAATTGTATTTGCATTGGTTTTAATTGAGCGAGACATAAAACTATTTGCAAGCTTTGTAGGGTTGGTCAATGTTGATGTATTAGATGATAATATATCAACTAAAGTATTCATAACTATATCTTTTTTTAAGTTATGTCGCTCTATAATATCTTTTAAATAAGTATTTTTAAAAAGGTTATTAAATATTTTATTTTCTCTTCTGGAGTTTTGATTGTTGTTACAAATGGTAGCCCACCATAAAGTGAATATTCTCGATATCCTGTATATGAATCCGATGGATAAATAGACATAAATTCCATAAATGATAAAGGATACACTCTAATTTCATCACCACGCCCTCTAAATTCTGTTAATACATCTGAAGATAAGAATTTAGAATTGCTCCCCGTGATATATACATCAACATTTCTACGTTTTAATAAACTATTAAGAATGCCATATAATTTTATCATTCCTTGATTTTGATATTCTTCTTTGGTGATAGCAAGTTGTGCTTCATCTAAAAGAATATAAAATTCATCTTTATCGTTTTTTATCTTTGATTTTAGAAACTTGGAAAGATTCGATGGATCTCTATATTCTTCATTTTCATCCTCCTCTAAAGATAGGGTAATAATATGATCACTTGGAACACCATTATCTAACAAGTATTTTCGAAATAATTCAAAAAGTAAATAACTTTTTCCACATCTTCTTATACCCGTAATGATTTTAATCATGCCGTTAAATTGTTTATTGATGAGTTGATTTAAATATAATTCTCTTTTAATTTCTTTCATAGAATACCTCTATTTAGTTTTTTACGTTAACCGAGTTTTTACAAAATAAGTATATCATAATTTAATAATTTAAACAAAAATCAATAAACAAATATAAAAAATTATATCACGTTATTATTTAATTTTTCCATTTTTTCTATTTTTAAAGATAGATAAAAAAACAGACTGATGACATTTTTCAGTAGAATTTTTGACAAGTGGTCAGTCAATAAAATTTTCAACAATGACTTTTTATAACTTTGTTAATCAAAAAACAGACTGACAATTCATAATCAATTTGTCAATCTGTCTAATATACTAATGGCGGAGAAAGAGGGATTCGAACCCCCGCGGCTGTTACACCCTGTCGGTTTTCAAGACCGATCCCTTCAGCCAGACTTGGGTATTTCTCCAAACATGGTGGCCCAGGGCGGAATCGAACCGCCGACACAAGGATTTTCAG
>CANQVW010000052.1 GCA_947627395.1 uncultured Bacilli bacterium
TAAAATGATTGGATATTGCTTTTCTATAAGTATGCTCGTAATGATGCTATTGAGTCAAAGTAGCACGTATATAAATACAGTCAGTAGCTATTTATCTATTGAACAAACTAATTTGAATGGATCCCTTATCCAAAGAAACGACGGATTAATGAATGATCCAAATTATCTTTCAATGGCTATTATGCTATCATTAACATTCATCACTGTTCTTTATTATTATAAATTTATAAAATTTGAATATTGGTTCATTGCGGTTCCTTTATTTTTACTAGGGTTTACTACATATAGTAAGTCATATTTTCTAGTAGCAGCAGTATTTTTGATTTTATTACTTTTTTTAGTACTATTTCCTAAACATAAAGGTTTAGCAACACTATTATGTTTCATTACAGTGGGTGCTATATCAGCGATAATGAGTGGGAAAATAGAAATTATAAATAAAGTATTATTGAGGTTTAAAACGGGAGATATTACTACAGGACGAAATGAGATAAGTCAAAGATATCTCAATTATATATTTGAAAATATTAAGGTTTTATTTTTCGGTGAAGGGTTTAATATAACTCGTTTACCAGAAATGAATAACGTTCATAATCTGTATATCGAAATATTATTCCGCTTAGGTATAATTGGAGGGTTACTATTTATAATTACCATTATTAATTGTTTTCCTAAAAAACATACAAAATGCAAATTGGTAAATTATCTTCCTACTATTTTTATGCTTGTCATGTATATGGCTTTGGCAGGAATGAATGATTATGGATTGTTTTATTACATTTTACTTTCAGGAGTTTCGGTATTATATATTAGAGATATTAAAGAAGAAAGTAAAATATTATGCGAGGGATATCATAATGAAAAAATATAAAATTGGATATACAACAGGTGTATTTGATATGTTTCATATAGGCCATTTAAATATATTAAAACGAGCTAAAGAACAATGTGAATATTTGATTGTTGGAGTTTCAACTGATGAAGTTGTTCAAAATTATAAACATAAAACACCAATCATTCCATTTGAAGAAAGAGCTGCTATTGTGAATGCCATAAAATATGTAGATGAAGTTGTGCCTCAAATATCAATGGATAAGATGTTAGCTTATAACAAGTTGCATTTTAATGTCCTATTTCATGGTAGTGATTGGAAAGGAAGCGATATGTATAATAAGATTATAGATGAGTTTTCACGCATAGGGGTAGATGTTATATTTTTACCACATACAGATGGCATTAGTTCAACATATATACGAAAAAAGAAAGAAAATAGTAATTTTGGTCTTAAGGAGTGATGGTTTGAAAAACAGTGATACTTGTGTGGGGTGTCAAGCTTGTGTGGAAATGTGCCCCTATCATGCGGTAGATTTTTTATATAGTTTATGGGGTGAAGGTAAGGCACATGTTGATGAGAAAAAATGCAAAGAATGTGGACTGTGTGAACGTATTTGCCCATCTAAAGTTTTTCCTTTTAACGCTCCTGCACGGATAGTATATGCAGCTTTTTCTAAATCCAATCGTAATACCGGGTCATCCGGAGGAGTTTTTTTTGAATTAGCAAAAAAATTTATTGCGGAGGGCGGAATTGTTTACGGAGCAGCGTTTAACGAGCATTTAAAGCTTGTACATATAAAGGCAAAAAATAATTTTGAACTTTTAAAGTTATGCAAAAGTAAATACTTACATAGTGATATGACAGGTGTGTATGCTGAAATTTCCAAATTACTAAAAAACAATATTAAAATAATGTTTGTTGGAACTCCATGTCAAGTAAGTGCAGTAAAAAATATGTTTCAACCAAAATACAAAGAAAATCTTTTATTAGTAGATTTTTTATGTCATGGAACTGGAACGCAAAAGATTTTTGACATATGTATAAAGGAAGAACAAACAAGGAAAAATGGTGAAATTGTTGATTTTACATTCCGAGCAAAAACAAGAAAGTGCGAACATAGCTTTTCTTATGTCTTAAAGAATGGAAAAAATACAAAAAAAATTTCCGGGTACAGTTTTCAATTTCCTTATTATAATTCATATTTAAAATACAGCATATTTAATGAATATTGTTATAATTGTAATTATGTTTTGAATAGCAGAGTTGGAGACATCACTTTGGGCGATTTTTGGGGGATACAAAAATATAATAAAAATTTAAATGACCAAGATGGTGTATCAATGCTTTCTATTAATACACAGATGGGAAAGGATTATTTTAATAAAATTCGTTCTAATTGCAATGTATATGAATATCCAATAAAATTAGCATCAGATAATAATCAAGCTTTTAGAGAGAGAGAGTGTGTGTGTAGTCTAGATAAAAAGCATACACTAGAAGAAGTATTATGCAACAATGGCGAAACTGCTTTAGTAAAAATGTTGAGTTGTAGAAATGTAAGAAAACAAATTATATACGCTAGAACTCCAAATTTTATAAAAAAAATATGGAATCGTGTGAGAGGAAGAAAATGAAATTATTAGATATAAAAGAAGTTCAGAGTATGCAACTTAAGTTAATGAAAAGTCTCCATGATTTTATGCTAAAAAATCACATAAAATATTATTTAATCGCTGGAAGTGCATTGGGTGCAGTAAGGCACCATGGATTTATTCCATGGGATGATGATATTGACATAGGACTGTTTCGTGATGACTATGAAAAATTTATTCAAATAGCCCCATTTTTTGATAGAAATTATGAAATCATAAACTATAAATATAAAAATAATTGTAATTATGCGCTGACAAGAATTTATTTTCCAAATACTTATATAGAAAATCCCGTTATAGAAAACACAAAGCTTGATAAGAGATTGTATTTTGATATTTTTCCATTGGATAATGTTCCTGATGATAATAAAGAACTTGCAAAATACGAAAAAAAAATCGTGAAAAAGAAAAAGCTCATTTCAAGAATTGATGTAAAAAATAACAACAATTCTAAACTTGTTCTTAGTGTAAAGAAAATAGTATCTATTGCCTTAACTCAATTTAGGAATCCAATAATCTCTTCTTTTGATAAGTTATGTAAAAAATATAATAATATAAAAACAAATCGTGTATGTTCTCTGTCAAGTCAATATTCTTTTAAAAAACAAGTGATGCCTAAAGAAATATATGGTACGCCTACATTACATGTTTTTGAAACAGAATATTTTTACGTTCCAGAAAAATTAGACGAATATTTAACCATCTTGTATGGAGCCGACTATAGCGAGATTCCTCCTATTAAAAAACGAAGAAAAAATCTTAATATTTATTCAACAAATGAGGTATAGACATGAGTTCAATATTAACAAGAATAAAAGATGCATATATTTCTATTTGTGGTTTTCACACAAACAGAAAACTTGTAGTTATAGAATCTGATGATTGGGGAAGCATTAGAATGCCGTCAAAACATACTTTTGAACGATTAATATCTCTAGGAGACAATCCTCAAGATAACGCATTTCTCAGTAATGATTGCCTTGAAAGTCAAGACGATTTAAATGCCCTACATGAAGTTTTGTACTCTGTAAAAGATTCAAGAGGCAATCCAGCTGTGATAACGGCAAACTTTGCAGTTGCAAATCCAAATTTTGAAAAAATTGATTATAAGACAGGTGTCTATTCTTATGAACCATTTTTTGAAACGTATAATCGGTATTATGGTGATAATGCAATATTGAAGTATATAAAGCAATCGAAAAATTTACGTTGTTTCAAGCCACAGCTACATTGTCGTGAACATATGAATGTTGGACACTGGATGAAAAACCTAAAAGATCAACGTGCAGATGCTCTTTTGGCTTTTGATAATTTTATGATAGGCGTTGGCAGTTCGTTTACTGAAAACAATCGTTTTGGTTATATGGATTCTTTCAATACTTCACATTCGATGAATGAAGAATTAAAAAAAATACTAATTACGGCACATGAAATTTTTGAAGCAACATTTGGATTTTCAAGTGAAACATTTGTCGCATCTTGTTATGTATGGAACAAAGAACTCGAAGAAGTACTTAATGATTTGGGCATTCGATATATACAATCATCTGCATGGCAAAATTATCCTATCTTTAAAAAAGGTAAAAATCAATATAAGAGAAAAATTCATTTTACAGGCGAAAAAAATAAATTAGGACAATTATATACCGTTCGTAATTGTGCTTATGAACCTGCATATAATCAAAACCCTATAGAGTGTTCAGATATGTGCTTTAATGAAATAAAACAATCCTTTTTGCACAAAAAACCTGCTGTAATCTGTAGCCATAGGTTTAATTATATTGGATCAATCAATCCACAAAACAGAACAAATAATCTTATTGGGCTGCAGATGCTGTTGAATAAAATAATAGCAGAATTTCCTGAGGTAGAATTTATTTCTTCTCCCGAGTTATTTGCTATTATGGAAAGTGAATTTAAATGATTAAAAAAAATAGCAACCGATTGTTTATTAATATGTTTTCATATCTTGTCCTTCAAATTGTAAATCTTCTTGTAGGTATTGTTCTACCACGACTTTATTTGAAGGTGTATGGATCAGAAGTGAATGGTGTTATTTCAACGATAAACAGTTTTATTACCTATTTTTCATATCTTGAAGCAGGGCTTGGATTATCTTTAATACATTCATTGTATAGACCTTTGAGCCAAAATGATTTTAATGGTGTAAACGGAATACTGTCTTATTCTAAAAAACAGTATCAAAAGATAAGTTATATATATTTAATTTTAGTTGTACTGCTGTCGTTTATTTTCCCACTTTTAAACAAGGTAAATAATCTTACTCTCGTAGAATTCATTTCTTTGATTTTTGTTTTAGGGTTTTACGGAGCATTTGATTTTTACTCTATGGCAAAATACAGAGTATTGTTGACTGCTGATAAGAAAGAATACATTATTTCATACGCTATGGTCATAGCACAGATACTTAGATTTGTACTTGTTTGGATAATACTACAATTTAACATTAGCGTTGTTTTTGTTAAAATCATTCCGATCCTCACCTTGTTTATACGTTCAATACTTTTAAAGTTCTATATTAAAAAAAGATACCCAAATGTAACCTTCAATTCAATAAGCAAGCCAGATAATTTAACCACAAAAAACAAGTGGGACGCTTTACTTTTGCAAATATCCATTCATACAAGTACAGCACTTCCCGTTATGATAGTATCGCAAGTGTTAGGCTACAAAGAAGCTAACGTGTATGCTGTATATAGTCTTGTTATTAATGCGGTTATTGCTCTTATATCAGCATTAAGCTCAGGAGTAGCGCCTGTTTTGGGAGAAAAAATTGCATTACAGCAGAATATTACGAATATGTACCGTGTATATGAGTGGGGAGTTACGATTGCAATTACAGCAATATATTCGGTATGTAGTATTATGATACTTCCCTTTGTTAAACTATATGTTTCGGTTGTAGATGATATAAATTACATATATGCAACATATGCCATCTTGTTTTCTTTATGGGGTGCTTTATATTCATTCCGCATTCCAGCTACTGCTGTGATAAATGCTGCTGCTTTATATAAAGAAACAAAAATATTAAATATAGTAAACATTGTATTACAGATAGTATTTGGTATAATTCTTGCTTACTTTTTTGGTATCAATGGTGTTTTGATTGCCATGATAATTGCTGCATTACATCGTAATATTTCGATGGCAATAATTATTGAACAGAAGTTGATTCCAAACACATTTGTAAAAACAATTTTGTTGCAAATTGTTATGTGTTTAATTGTTGTAGTTTCTTATGCCATTGGATTATCTTTCATAAATATTGAATTAATAACAGTTATAAAGTGGATAATAATCGCAATAATTGTTACGATTGTATTGTTTAGCACATCTATTGTTATTTACACCCTTATTGATTTCAAGTCAGCAAAAGAAATTACATATATTATCAAAAACAAATTAAGAAATAGATAATTATTTATGCGAAGATATGGTGATCAATGAGTATGGTTAGGTTTTCTATATCTGGATATATGGATCATAGATTTACGGACAAAAGAAATAGAGTACATGATTTAATAAAATAGTAATGTAGAAAATAATTTATTTAATTAAAAAGTGTGAAAAATTAAGTTTGATTTATTTTTTGAAATATGTTTATATACTTAAGGAGTAGTTGAATGGAATTAAATAATATACAAATAGATAAGTTAAAAAAGATTGAATTTGATTTATTAAAAGCATTTATTGAAGTATGTGATAAGTTAAATCTTCAATATTATGTTGTATATGGTACATTATTAGGTGCAGCTAGACATAAAGGATTCATACCATGGGATGATGATATTGATGTAGGTATGTTAAGAAAGGATTATGAAATCTTTCTTGAAAAAGGACAAGCATTACTTCCTGATTATTACTTTCTTCAAACAAGAAATACAGACCCTAATTATCCTATATTTTTCGCAAAAATGAGAGATAGTAGAACTACATTTATGGCATCTGACATAACGAAAATTAATATGAACCATGGGGTATATATAGATATATTTCCACTTGACTATTATCCTGAAAACAAGCTTAAAGGAAAATGGATAGAATTTAAGAAAAAAGTTATTTTAGTCAGAAGAAGGTCCATTTTAATGCTAGATGAAAGGTCAAAAGGTTCAATATTTAAAGAATGTTCAGCTAAAGTATTAGGATTGTGTGCTAGGTTATTTTACCCAACAATGAATAGTGCATATAAAGCATGGGAAAAGTTATGTACAAAAACAAAAGAATCAAAGTTAATTGTTAATAATTCAGGATCATGTGAGAAAAAGGAAGTTGTTCCAATTGAATGGTTTAATGGAGTAATAAAACTAGAATTTGAAGGTATTCAAGTAAATGCACCAATTGAATATGATAAATATCTAACAAGGATCTATGGGAATTATATGGAGTTACCACCAATAGATAAACAAGTACCTCGTCATTATACAGAGGTTATTGATTTAGAGAAATCATATTTAGAATATATAAAAGAAAATTAGAATTAATTTTTTAAGATCATTGGTATATAAGGAGAAGAGAAATGAAAGCATTAATATTAAATTCAGGATTAGGTCATCGAATGGGTGTATTGACAAGTAATCATCCTAAATGTATGACTGAGATTTCATATAATGAAACTATATTAAGTAGACAATTAAAATTACTTTTAGATGCTGGTATTACAGAAGTAATCATTACTACAGGTTATTTTAATGAAGTTTTAATTGATTATTGTAATTCACTTGATTTACCTATTGATTTTACTTTTGTTAATAATCCAATATATGATAAAACAAATTATATATATTCTATTTATTGTGCAAAAGAATATCTAGAAAATCAAGATATTATTATGATGCATGGTGATTTAGTATTTGAATCAAGTGTACTTGATATGTTAATTGAAAGTAATAGCAGTGTAATGACAGTAAGTTCTACTTTAGAGTTACCAGAAAAAGATTTTAAATCAGTAATTCATAATCATCATATTGATAAAGTTGGTATTGAGTTTTTTGATGATGCATATGCTTCTCAACCTTTATATAAATTATATCAAAATGATTGGAATATATGGTTAGATAAAATAGGTGAATATTGTGAAAAGGGAAATGTTAATTGCTATGCTGAAAAGGCATTAAATGATATATCAAACCATATAAATATTCTTCCTTTAGATGTTAAAGATTTACTATGTCAAGAAATTGATACACCCAATGATTTAAATATTGTTTCTAAAAAATTAAAGGAAATAGAAAATAAAACTGTTTATATGTGTTTTTCTACGGATATGGTTCATAGTGGTCATATAGCTATTATTAAAAAAGCTTCTAAACTTGGTAAATTAATTATCGGTGTTTTATCTGATGAAGCCGTGGCAAGTTACAAACGTTATCCACTTCTACCCTTTGAGGAACGTAAATCTATATTTTCAAATATTACGGGTGTATATAAAGTGATTGAACAAAAAACATTGAGTTATAAAGATAATATTCACTTACTACATCCTGATTATGTTGTTCATGGAGATGATTGGAAAGAAGGATTTCAAAAAACAATTAGAGATGAAGTCATTCACTTACTTTCAAAATATCATGGAAAACTAATTGAATTTCCTTATTCTAATCATCAAAAATATAAGGAATTAGAAAATAGGTCTAGAGCTCAACTTGCTATGCCTGATTATCGTAGAGGAAGACTTCGTAAACTAATTGAAATGAAAAAATGTGTTAATGCCATTGAAGCACATAGTGGTATTACAGGATTGATTGCTGAAAAGACAGTTGTTCTTCAGGACGGAAAAACTTATCAATTTGATGCCATGTGGATTAGTTCTTTATGTGATTCAACTGCAAAAGGTAAACCGGATATTGAACTTGTAGATATGACGTCAAGATTTAGAACGATTGATGATATTATGGAAGTAACAACTAAACCTATTATCTTTGATGGTGATACAGGAGGGTTGACTGAACATTTCGTATATACTGTTAGAAGCTTAGAACGTATGGGTGTATCAGCAATCATCATTGAAGATAAAACAGGACTGAAGAAAAATTCTTTATTTGGAACTGAAGTTAAACAAACTCAGGATACTATTGAAAACTTTACAAATAAAATAAGAGCAGGAAAAAAAGCACAAAAAACAAAAGAATTTATGATTTGTGCTCGTATTGAAAGTCTAATCTTAGAACAAGGAATGAAGGATGCATTAACCAGAGCATTTGCTTATGTTGAAGCAGGTGCAGATGCCATCATGATTCATAGTAGAAAAAAAGATCCAACTGAAATATTTGAGTTTGTTGAAAAATTTAGAGAAAAAGACAAAACCACTCCAATTGTTGTTGTTCCAACATCTTTTAATACAGTAACTGAAGAGGAGTTTAAAACAAGAGGAGTTAATGTAGTCATATATGCTAATCAATTAACTAGAACAGGTTTTCCTGCTATGCAAAATGCAGCTAAAACAATCCTAGAACATCATAGAGCTAAAGAATGTGATGATATGTGTATGTCTATTAAAGAAATTATTACATTGATTCCAGAGGAATAAAAATGAATCAAAAAATTATTTCTAAAAAAGAATCCTATAAAGAATTAGAAAAAATATTCAAACAAATTGGTTGTCATAAATATTTACTAGTATGTGATTCTTCTTTTCATTATTTAAATATAGATACATATTTAAATAGTATTTCTATTCCTTTTGTTTTATTTAATGATTTCACTTCTAATCCATTATATGAAGATGTTCAAAAAGGAATAGATATCTTGAATAACAACTATTGTGATACTATTGTTGCTATAGGGGGTGGAAGCTCAATAGATGTTGCAAAATGTATTAAATTATTTTCTAAGATGAAGAAAAATGAAAACTATCTAAAACAATCCTTTTTTGATAGTTCAATTCCCCTGATTGCTATTCCAACAACAGCAGGTACTGGAAGTGAATCAACACATTATGCAGTAATATATTATAATAATGAAAAACAAAGTATAACACATGAAAGTATATTACCTAATTATGCTATTTTAGAATCTAGTTTCTTAAAAACTTTACCAATATATCAAAAGAAATGTACACTTTTGGATGCATTGTGTCAAGCAATTGAATCATGGTGGAGCATAAATTCAACTGATGAAAGTAAAAAATATTCTAAAATTGCTATCGAAAAGATTTTAAAACATATGGATAATTATATTTTGTTGAATGATGAAGTATCACAAAATGAAATATTAATTGCGGCCAATTACGCAGGTAGGGCAATTAATATAACTCAGACAACAGCAGCACATGCTATGAGTTATAAACTAACCTCCCTGTATCATTTACCACATGGACATGCTGTTGCACTTTGTTTACCTAAAGTATGGAATTATATGATCCATCATTTAGATAAATGTATAGATGAAAGAGGTAGAAAATATTTAAATCAAGTATTTTATGATATTGCAAAGAGTATGAACTATAAAACACCAATGGATGCAATCCAAGGTTTTGAAAAAATTTTAGAAAAATATAATATTGAATATCCTATATCCTGTAATAGAAATAAGGATGTTGAAACATTGACAAAATCAATTAATTTAACTAGATTAAGAAATAATCCAATTAAATTAGAAGATGATGTGATTCAAAAAATGTATCAATTAATAGTATATGGAGAATAAACTATGAAATTAAACTTTCTTAAAGAATTTGATTTTTTCACAGGAGTACCCGATTCACAACTTA